>JARCMA010000571.1 GCA_030248405.1 Microcoleus sp. MP8IB2.171 | reverse complement strand
GAAGTTGGTGCATTTGGCTTTTGGGATTTTAAAGTCCCAAAAGCCTTTCGATCCAACTTATTTGCTCGCTACCCCTTGACAGATCAAGACA
The DNA here is from genome assembly GCA_030248405.1 of Microcoleus sp. MP8IB2.171. Taxonomy (GTDB): domain Bacteria; phylum Cyanobacteriota; class Cyanobacteriia; order Cyanobacteriales; family Microcoleaceae; genus Microcoleus. The sequence continues at coordinate 19,785 of JARCMA010000571.1, read as the reverse complement.
GTATCTACGGGGGCTACGCCAACGAAGAGGATCGCACTTCGCCGGCCACCAACTGTTTTGGAAACGAACGCGACCGGACTCATTAGGTCGAATTTCTTCATCCACGATCGCTTTTTCGGAATTGTCAAAATTCATGATTGCTTACTCCCGATTGTAGATTTGCCTTAACTTTCAGAATTGATCACAAACGACGCTGCAACGATCAAAGTAATATTTTCAATTCCCACGACGCGAACCACCTCACCGGGTTCAAAAGTCATGTCTCGCTCGCACTTCGCCGGCCACCAACTGTTTTGGAAACGAACCCGGCCACATTCTTGAGGGCGAATTTGTTCATCCACGATCGCTGTTTCAACATCGTTAATAGACATAGCTGCTTGCTCCTAAATATAAACTCGACTGGATCTGTGTGTAAGTTAGAAGCTTGTCTGTCAACTTCCCCTCCACACTCAACAGTATCCCCTGCCAACCTCGGCCGTGTCAGTCGGGAAAAGTCTATACAAGTCCAATGTTTGAGCGTGTAAGCGAGTCGGAAAAAGTCTGTTAAAGTTGTGTCATATGGGTAATGCTAAACCTGGTGACTCAATGGAAGCCGATCGTGCACTGGATTTTACCAACTCGTTACTTGTGGCTCGAAACCTGAAAACTCTCGACAACCTTGACAGCGCGATCTTTCGCGAAGCTTGGCAAGGCGTGCAAGGCAGGACGTACCAACAGGTTGCAGATAGTGAAGGGTATGGAGTAGGGACTGTTAAGGATGCTGCCTCTAATTTGTGGAAGCGACTTTCAGCGCTGTTTGGAGAAGGCGAAAAAGTCAAAAGAGACAACCTTCAAGCGGTTGTAGAGCGGTTTTGGCGCAGCTACTCGAAACTGGAACCGCAGTCGGGACAAACTGTTCCGGCCCAAGTATCTCTCGGACTTGATGCGGATTTGGAAATCGAAAACCCGAATTTTTTGGGCCGCTTCGGGGCGATCGAAGATCTCAATACTCTTGTCGCCCAAGGAGCTAAAGTGATTGTCATCCAAAGTGCCGGCGGTATCGGCAAAACTACTTTGGCCAGACAGTATCTCAAATCTCAAGGGTTCGATCGGGTCATTGAACTGTTGATGGCAAAAGAGACAGAGAACATCACAGCCTTGGAAAGTGCGATCGAAGAATGGCTCAAGCAAGACTTTCAGGAAGAACCAGGGCCCGACTTTGGCGTCACCCTGGGGCGGCTGAAGCGACAGCTTCAGACTCACAAAGTCGGCGTATTGATTGACAATTTGGAAGCCGCACTCGACGGACAAGGTAAGTTTATTGAACCGCACCGGCTTTACGTGGAACTGTTGCGAGTTTTGGCTGACGCGGCGGTGCAGTCGGTAACGCTGATTACCAGTCGCGATCGACTGTGCGATTCAGATGTCACCGTCGAACACTACTTGCTTCCGGGCTTGGAAGTTGAAGTTTGGCGGCAATTTTTTAGCGGCCGCAACATCTATATTGATGATGTCGCCCTCAAGGAAATGCACAAAGTATACGGCGGCAATGCCAAAGCAATGGGCATTATTTGCGGCACTATCCGAGAAGATTTTGACGGAGATATGGCGGCTTACTGGCTGGAAAACAGCGAAGATCCACTCGTTGAAACAGACTTAAAAAATTTAGTTACCAGTCAATTCAACCGCCTCCTCGAACTCGATCCCGAAGCCTATCAACTCCTCTGTCGCTTGGGCACTTACCGATATCAAGACGTGCCGACAGTCCCTACTGACGGACTTTTGTGTTTGCTGTGGGACGTGCCCGAAGCCGGACGCCGACAAATCATTAAATCGCTGTTGCACCGATCGCTAGTCGAGTCTCAGAAGGGCGAATACTGGCTGCATCCAGCAATTCGGGAAGAAGCGGTCGATCGGCTCTCGCCCGGAGACTGGGAAACTGCAAACCGCAAAGCAGCCGAGTTCTGGACAGAGAGTGTTGAAAATATTGAGACTGTAGAAGATGCGCTGAAAGCTTTTGAAGCTTACTATCATTATGTGGCAATTAGCTGTTTCGAGCAGGCCGCGAGCGTCATCCTCAAAAAAATCAATATCCAGTTTGCCAAAGATTACAAGCTAGGTAGAGCACTCTACAAATTAGGTTTCTTGCAGCCAATAATTTCAGCAACTACTCGTATCGTCAACAATGTGACTTCTGATTATTGTTTGAGCGGTTTATACAGTATTTTAGGCATTTGTTACCGGATTTTAGGCGAAATAAATCAAGCCATAGAATGCCATCAAATATCAGAAATAAAAGCCACTAAATCTTTGCAAATTCTAGCGAAAAGCAGCGAACCGGAAAACGGCAAACAAGCTAATCTGGAATTCTGGAAAGTTAACGCTGCAATTAATATAGGTTTTTGTCAAATAGAAATGGGCGAATTAGAATCAGCTATGGAGATATTTGTCAAGCTGAAAACTTCGCGGGACGAAATCGGGAGTAACAGCTATTCGATCAATGTCGGGTTAGCTTTCCTCAACTCCTGTGTCGGAGCCAAAAAAGAGGCGGAAGAACTCGCCGAAAAACTTTATGCCGATCGGGAAAACAGTCAGTTGGTGGGTACGGGATACAAGTTAGTTTTTCTCGCCGCCACCTATCAAAACCTGGGAGACACCGAAAAAGCTTTGAGCTTGTACCGGCAAGCGATCGCCCAAGCTGACCAAAACCAGTACAGCACCATCAAAGCCAAAGCTCTCAGCGGTATAGCAGCGCTGTACCGAGAACAGGGAGAATTTGACCAAGCCCTGCAGCACCATGCAGAAGCAATAGAAATACTCGATCGAGCCAGCGCCAAATTAGACCGAGCCGAAGCTTGCTATCAACTAGCACTAACAGAACAAAAACTTGGTAACACCGAGAAAACCCAAGAAAATTTTGACCGCGCCATTCAACTGTTCAGCGAAATGGACGCCAGGAAACAAGTAGAAAAACTACAGTTAGCCACCACAAAAAAAACAGAAAAAATACCTAATTAATCGAGCAAAAAATCAGAAAATAGATACAATAAACGAAAGAACAACCATAAACTTTGTAGATATGAAACTAAAACGATTGGGACACGTAGCCGTCTGCGTGCAAGACATAGAGAAGTCTGCTGAATTCTACCGCAACTTGGGTATGGAGTTAGTCTGGAAAGATGCAGACTGGGCTTATTTGAAAGCAGGAGAGGACGGATTGGCGCTGTTGAGTCCGAGTTACGACCAAGCAGGGCCTCATTTTGGGTTTGTATTTGACGATCGTACCGAAATGGAATCCGCCTATGAACAACTCAAAGCCGATGGTGTTTCCGTCACCCACATTCACGAACACCGCGACGGTACTGCATCTTTTTACGGCAGAGATCCAGATGGGAACGGCTTCGAGTACCTTTACGAACCGGCCTGACGATTCTAGGGCTTACGAATCAAAACGCAAGAAACCGGGTTTTTAGCGGTTTCTGCGAGTTGTAACGCGTCTTCTCGACAAAAACCGGGTTTCTGACCACGTGCGATCGCGAACTAAATTAAGTAAGCGCACAGAAAAAAATAGAATACCCAGATACCCGGTTTGGCGTTCCTTCTTCCGTTCCCGGAACATCCCTACAACTCCCCGAATAATGTGAGGTACTCACACCGACGCTTCTCAAGTAAGGTGCAGACTCTGAATCCGAAATATATCCACAACTTCCGAAAATCGGCTCGATAATCTAAAATCTAAAATCTAAAATCTAAAATCCTCATGTTGCAGAGAATACAAGTCAGAAACCGCTGGAAATCAATCTTCAAACCCTGGGAAGAAGCAGACCCTTGGCTGTTTGGCGCTTGCATCGCCCTCACCATCTTCGGCGGAATCATGATCCGCAGCGTCGAAATCAACCAGGGGCTGATCGACTGGTGGCGGCACTGGGTAACTGGGGCAGTCGGTTTGTTCCTCGCCATCATCATTTCCCGCTGCCGTTACCAAACACTGATTGAGTGGAAATGGCCGATTTACATATTAATCAATTTGTCCCTGATCGCAGTGCGGTTTATCGGTACTACAGGACTCGGTGCCCAGCGGTGGATCAATATCGGTGGCTTTTACTTGCAACCGTCAGAATTTGCCAAAGTAGGGATGATTATCACTTTAGCAGCTCTCCTGCACGACAAAACTGTCCCCACAGTCAGGGATATGTTGAAGATGCTGGCGATTATGGCCCTACCCTGGGGATTGATCTTTGCTGAACCAAATTTAGGTACTTCTCTGGTGTTTGGCGCGATCACAATGGGGATGTTTTACTGGGGTAATGTCAATCCCGGCTGGCTGATATTGCTGTTCTCTCCTCTAATCTCGGTTCTCCTAAACAACTTGTCTACACCGATTTGGATCGCTTGGGTAGTTGTTGCGGGGATTATCGCTTGGCGAAGCCTACCTTGGCCCTGGTTGGGGACTTTCGCTGCTGTGCTGGTGAACGTGGTGTCGGGACACGTCGGACACCTTTTTTGGGGTGTGCTTCAGGATTATCAAAAAATGCGCCTGACAGGCTTTTTAAACCCGGAGAAAGACCCTTTAGGCAGCGGATATCACTTGATTCAATCTCGGATTGCTATTGGCGCTGGGGAACTCAAAGGCAGGGGTTTGTTTCAGGGAACGCAAACTCAGCTTAACTTTATTCCCGAACAGCATACGGACTTTATCTTTTCAGCTATTGGCGAAGAATTGGGTTTTATTGGCTGTATTGCCGTGTTGTTGGTATTCTGGATAATTTGTTTCCGGTTGGTGGTTATCGCTCAAACTGCTAACGATAATTTTGGTTCTTTGCTGGCGATCGGCGTACTGTCAATGTTGATTTTTCAGGTGTTTGTAAATATTGGGATGAACATTGGCTTGGCTCCGGTTACGGGCATTCCGCTGCCTTTCCTGAGTTACGGGAATGCGTCGCTGCTGAGTAATTTTCTCGGCCTGGGGCTGGTGGAGGCGGTGGCAAGCCAGCGACAGCGCAAGAAGCGTTGGAATTAGAGAATGGGCAATTAGTAATATCATGTCCGGTGAATTAACCATAATCAGGACTTACGCAGGCACACTATATAGTGTGCCGAAAAAGGGGGAGCGCGTTTTCTCTCATGAAGAGCGTGAGTCACCAGATTAAAAATTTCATTGCTCAAAAAATCACCGACTCTCTTGCTAAACAATAAATAAACGTATATAGCAATCCTTGCAGGAGTCGTAAGTTTTTTACCCCACCCCAACCCTCCCCTTACTAAGGGGAGGGAGTAAGAAATTCACAAATGATGCGAGGATTGCTATAGCTGGGTATTAATGTGGGTTCAAATCACATTCCAAAGCGACCAGCACAAGCAATCGCTATTTGGTAAGCTACGATTCGGCTTAGGGCGTTGGGTTAGGGGACGATCCAAAATAGGAACGATCGTAGGACTGCCCTAGAATTTCCTGACCAATGGATGACAAAATGCGATCGCTATTATCGTGCAGGACGTAAAAGGACAAGTCTCGCAATATTCGCTCTATAGGACTCGGTTGAATGAGAGAGCGGGCTCCACAAGCTTGTATGCAGTCGTTCACGGTTTCCGTAGCCAGTTGCTCGGTTATGTAACGGGCACGATTGCCTGCTTGTTTTGCCCCTAAATCCTGGCCAGTTTCCCAGAGAGTGGCTACTTGCCGCAGCCACAAATGCATCGTGTCTATATTAATGACTGCCTTAGCAATTCGGTGTTGGACATAGGGGTCGTGTCTTTTTTCCTGTTTCTTGATGTATGCCAAAGCATACTCATAAGCTCCCTCAGCAGCTCCTAGAAAAGCAGCGCCATATTGAGGTGTAAACCGCGTCTGCCACTCCTCAAGGATGTACTGTCCTGGATAGCCAATCAGGTTTTCTTTCGGGATGAAAGTCTGCTTAAAGCGAACCAGGTAACTAACTGTACCTCTCATCCCAATTGGCTGCCACCAACTATCATCAAAGCTGACACTAGGGTCGGATAAATTGCAGGCTAGCATCAGTACGGATGTCGGCGAGCTATTGCTATGACGCGCCCCCCCAGTCCCTGCTGGGTTGACGAGGAGAATTGCCCACTGTGCTGCTGGGGCGCTGGTGGCGAATACCTTTGTGCCATCAAGGATATAGCCGTCATCTACCACTTGAACTGTTGTGCCAAGGCAGACTTTTTGACCTGGAATTTGAGACTGGGGTTCTCCACTCCACGCCGCCCATTTCTCACCGCGTTGGACGATGCCCTCAAACCAGCGCTTTTTCTGAGACTCATTAGCCATAGCTGTCAGTAAAACCTGAGCATTGGCGTGTCCTTCCCAGCAACGGGCTAAGGATAAATCCACTTTTGCCAGTTCCTTGGTCATCATCCAGAGGGTAAAGATATCGCTACCATGTCCTAACCCTAAACCACCATATTCAGTTGGCACAGCAGGCGCATTGAGACCTGCATTAAAAAGATCTTCAAAATCTTCTGTTGGGAAGCTGGCTGTGCGGTCATAGCCTGCGGCACGAGAGGCAAATTTATCGCGGGCCAGTTGGCTAATGCGCTCAATCAGGGTTTGCTTATTGAGAGTTAGATTGAATATCATCTAGTAGAGTTTTATAGACTTATTTTTTCTTGTTGAAGAGGGCAAGCAAGACCTCTTCGCTGGTTTCATTAGTCCAGCCGATAATAAAACTCCCGGCAAAAATCGGTTTGCTTGCCATCCTTAAACTTGTGAAACCCGGCAATGATGCACAAGCCTTTGTTCATGTTAGCTGCCAAAAAGGATTCGACTGAATTGCGCTCGTATCGCGCACAAAAAGCGTTCTCCTTATTCATGTGATCCACAAACGGCGTCACCTCAGTCTCACCCCAATCGTTGAGGGACTCAGCACCATAAGCATGCATAAGGATTTGCTCATCATGTTTGGTCAGGGTAAATTTCTCGATCCATCGGGTCTTTGTGTTGGTGTTTATCCAGGTTCCCAAAACAGGCGTAAAATCAATAACGGTGTCTCTTTTGGGCGGGTCAGCGTAAATTTCGTTGCGATCCATTTCAAAATCCTCCTTTTCCACTAGCGATGATAAAACTCACGACCAAAGAGACTGGTTCTACCACTACCATCTAAATAGCGGGTATAGGACTGAATGACCAGGATTTCCTGTTTTTCATTTGCCACCAGATGCCTCTCAATCCCGTCCTGGTTGTAAAAAGCGTGGAATCCCCTTGCCACGAGCGATGTTCCCGCCGTGTAAGGCACGGCTTCAACCTCACCCCAGTCAATTGGATCGGATTCGTTGGCTCCATAAACCCGGAGCAAAATACGACCGTCCTGTTCAGTGAGGACAACTCGAACCAAGTAACTGCTGTCCGGCTTAGTATTGCTCCAGTCACCGACTAGGGGCGAAAGATCGAGTGGCTCCTTTACACTAGGCTGCTGGTCAGCCTTCATGTAATGGGCGTATTGAGTTGTTTGTTTCACGATCTAGTTCTCTACTGATGTGGCAATTAGTAAATATAAGCACACTATTAGGATACAACTTATGAGAATGAAATTGCTGAAGAATTATCGGATACATCCCAAATTTTGCCAAAATACGCCAAGTATACAGCACTTCCGGCTGCTATGAGGGTACGCAGACAGTATCGAAAGTTAGGACAGGAAAGGGATACGAGTAAAACTGTGCTTCATAATAGCCGGAAGTGCTGTAAGATAAGGTGCGAGGCTAGTAATAATTTTTCTTCATCTCTTTCAGATAAGTCGTTATATAGATAGATAGATAGATATCCTATGATGCTCCGAGAAACTCTGTATTTAGCGATAGCCCTCAGTTTATGCTGTGGGTTGCAAAGCTGTACTGAACGCTCCAAAGCGGGAGTAAAGCAGCAGAAGTTAATCATTACCGGAGCCAGTACGATCGCTCCTTTGGTTTCAGAACTGGGTAAACGGTTTGAAAAGCAGCATCCTGGTACTCGCATTGATGTCCATACAGGCGGTTCTGCACGGGGCTTGGCAGATGCAAGTCAAGGATTGTCTGACATCGGTATGGTTTCGGAGGCTCTAACTGAAGAAGATCAAAAAAAGATGCAGGTTTTTCTCATTGGTCGTGATGGGATTAGCATAATTGTTCATGCAGACAACCCCTTAGATAAAATAGTCAGCAAACAGGTTGTAGCTATCTATACGGGGAAAATCAAAAATTGGAAAGACTTAGGCAGTAAAGATGCTCCTATAACGATCGTACACAAGGCAGAGGGACGTTCTACACAGACGCTATTTTTGCACTATTTTGGCATTGACAATAAAGCGGTTAAAGCAGATGTTGTGGTTGGAGATGACCAGCAGGGGATTAAAACAGTGGCTGGGAATCCGAACGCGATCGGCTATGTTTCCATTGGTTCTACAGAACAAAGCATTCAGCAGGGTGTGAAGGTGAAACTTCTCACTCTCGATGGTGTTAAAGCAACAAGTGCTGCTGTTGCGGATAACAGTTTCCCCTGGAAGCGATCGCTTAACTTAGTGACAAAGGGACAACCTACAGAATTGACCAAGCAATTCATAGATTTTACCCAGGCTCAGGAAAACTATGACATCTTCCGCAAAGAAAACTTCGTTCCCGCGAAAAGTTGATCGGTTACTTCTATGGAGCCTGCGGGGTATCGCAGCGATTGTAGGAACAATTGTTCTGTTTATTATCGGATTCCTGGTTCTGGAGTCCATGCCGATATTTCGGAAAGTGGGCATACTGCCCTTCTTGAGGGATGCTTATTGGAATCCCACCCAAGGACTCTATAGTCTCACACCGATGCTTGTCAGTACGCTCCTAGTTGTAGCAGGTGCGGTTCTACTAGCTGCTCCTATAGGGATTTTGTCAGCTTTGTTTTGCCACTACTACGCCCCCAAACCTGTTGCCAATGTCTATCGACGATTGCTGGAAATCATGTCAGGAATTCCCGGTGTTGTCTACGGTTTTTGGGGATTAGTGGTACTGGTGCCACTGATTAATCGCATACACCCGTCAGGAACCAGCTTGCTAACTGGTATTTTGTTGCTAGCGCTCCTGATTATACCGACAATTGCCTTAATTGCTGATGCTAGTTTAGCAGGAGTACCTCAAGAGTATTTGCAAGGTGCAGTGGCTCTTTCATTGTCACGCTGAGGAACCATCAGGGAGATTGTTCTACCTGCTGCGCGATCGGGATTGTTCACAAGTATTATCCTGGGAACGGGTCGGGCGATCGGAGAAACCATCATCGTTTTGATGGTTTGTGGCAACATTGTCCAGATTCCTAGCAGTCTATTTGATCCGATTCGGACTCTACCTGCAAACATTGCTCTAGAAATGGATTTTGCTTTGGGAGATCACCGCTCGGCTTTGTTTGTTAGCGGGCTGCTGTTAATGGGGGTAAACCTTGTTTTAGTGCTACTGGCAGAGGCGATCGCAGAAGAAGATATCTATCACTACTAGATTCTCAGGATATCGCATCTAAATTCAGAATCAAGGACGAACTTTTAGCCCTATGTCAAGACAAGCTATCCCTCCAAGTCAGAACCATCCTTCAGGCGACGCCCACAGTTTAGCGACAACCAAATCTGACCTCGTAACACCAAGCCAAAAGATTGTCTACGCAGACATTCTACTGAGTTTGCTAGTTTGGGCAGTTGCGATTTGTGTCACGGCAGTCTTCGTCTGGATCTCAGTTGATATTGTTTGGCATGGTGCCGGACAGCTTGACTGGGAATTCCTGACTACAGAGCCAGAAAATGCAGGTCGCGAAGGTGGCATTGCCTCAATTTTAGTTTCGACAGGGCTACTTTTGAGCGTTTGCCTGGGAGTTGCCGTACCCCTAGGGTTGGGAACAGCGATATTGTTGGCTGAATTTACTGTATTGAATAACTGGTTTGGACGGTTGGTGCGACGAAGTTTGGATATGCTAGCAAGTGTTCCATCGATTGTTTTCGGTTTATTCGGTAATGCCTTTTTCTGTGTCACCCTGGGACTGGGATTTTCGATTCTTTCGGGAGGCTTAACCCTCGCTTGCATGGTGTTGCCGATTCTGATTCGTTCTATAGAAGAGGGACTGCGATCTGTTCCCCATGAATACCGCTTGGGCGCTGCCTCTCTAGGACTCTCACGCACTGCAACCCTGGTGAATTTGTTATTGCCTGCGGCAGTCCCTAGTTTAGTGGCAGGGTTGATTTTGGGAATCGGACGAGCGATCGCTGAAACTGCGGCTTTGATGTATACGAGTGGTTACGTTGAGCGTATGCCAGAATCACTGCTGGACTCCGGTCGTGGCTTATCCCTGCATATATACAGCTTATCCATGAATGTTTCTGGTGGAGATAGCAGTGCTTATGCATCAGTTGTGGTATTGATGATGATGCTATTAGTGACTAATGGCGCTGCTATTTGGATGGGAGAGCACTGGCTCCATAGTAGGATTCAAGATTGATATCTGCTTGCAGCCAGTTTTGGTATTTTGATCGCGACTCGCTTATGAACACGCCCTCATCAGAAACAGAATTGAATTCTTCTCCTTGTAAGGAGGATTTGCCTCTACCTTGCCTATATACTGAGCAGTTGAGCTTATACTACAACTCTCAGCTTGCCCTGCAAGACGTAACGCTCTCCATTCCCAAAGGTTGTGTTACGGCACTTATTGGTCCTTCTGGATGTGGCAAGACTAGCTTTCTGTCGTGCCTCAATCGCTTGACTGATTTGATTCCCAACTGCAAAATATGCGGTCAAGTCCGGCTGGAAGACTTAGATATTCTCCATCCTAAAACAGATACGGTTGCTCTTCGCCGTCGGGTGGGCACGATCTTCCAAAAACCCAATCCTTTCCCCCTCTCCATTTGGAAAAATATCGTTTTTCCTCTAAGGGAGCATGGAATCAAAGATCGGCAGAGGATTGATGAAATTGTTGAACAGGTTCTGGTAGATGTAGGTTTGTGGGATGAAGTGAAAGACCGGCTGAAGTCTCCGGCTCTTCGCCTTTCGGGGGGTCAAAAGCAGCGCCTCTGTATTGCTAGAACTCTGGCATTGCAACCAGAGATTCTGTTAATGGACGAACCTTGCAGCGCTCTCGACCCTATTACCACGGGTATTGTGGAAGACTTAATTGTAAGTTTGCGAGGAAAATACACAATTTTAATTGTTACCCACAACTTGGCACAGGCTCGACGAATTGCTGATTATGTGGCTCTATTTTGGGTCAAAGATGGCTGTGGCAGATTGATTGAAGCGGGTTCGGTCAAACAAATCTTTGAAAATCCTCAGCAACCCATTACAGGAGCCTATATTAGCGGTAGCCGAGGATAGCGAGGGTTCCAAGAATTGTTCAGTCCCTAAAATTTGGAATGCACTACTAAGCACTTATGTCAACTCTAACTACTTGACTAATGCCCTAGACACTTGTTTTTGGTTAATCATAGCCTCCGTATACCAAACCAGTTCCTCGATCAACGATTTCAGCTTGGGTTTGAATGCTGGATTACATAAGTTTCCCCTTTCGTCAAAGAGATCCTGTACGTTGGAGACGGGCAACTTGTCTGGGATTGGTAAGCCTCCGAGCGCCAGACAGACGAGTTGTAACTGCGTCAGACAATTTAGCCCTCCAAAACCACCTGATGACACAGTACAGATACCAATAGGCTTATACCGCAAAGCCTGGGGTTCGAGGTAGTCAAGGGCATTCTTCAATACTCCAGGGTATCCTCCCTTATATTCCGGAGTGACAATGAGAACACCGTCAGCTTGACTGAGTTTAGAACAGAACTGGAGTACAGTGGGCCCAGGAGTTGACATCTCATTCAATCTCTCTTCCAGGATGGGAAGTTTATATTCGCGCAAGTCAATGAGTTCCGTTTGAACGCGATCGCGCTGGCTCAATTCTCCGAAGATAAACTCAGCCACCTTCACACTCTGCCTTCCTGTTCGAGAACTTCCCAGAAGAATAGGGATATAAGCCTTAGTCATGCCTAGCTCTGCCAAATACTTGAAGTTACTGTACGGATTTGACCCTCGATATCATGTTACCCTAAAAGTAACCTGAGCGTTCGTTTTAATGGTAATTTGAAAAAAAAACTTAATTATGGAAAAGCGTTTAAGATTCCATTGGAGCCTTTCCCAAGCAGGAGATACATTTAGAAAATCTCAATCCTTAAATACTCAATCTGGTCTTGCCAACATTGAGGCTCAAATTGCCTTGTGTCAACGAGCAGAAGAGTGCGGGATTGATTCTATGCTCATGGCAATTGGCTTTACTAGACCCGATCCAATGCTGCTTTCACTAATGCTTGGTCAAAAAACCGAAAAGATTAAATTTCTGGTAGCTGTAAGACCGGGGTTGATTTCTCCAACTTTATTCGTGCAACAAATCAATACTCTATCTTGCTTGCTCAATGGTAGAGTACACATCAATATAGTTAGCGGACGCTCTCCTCAAGAACATCGATATTACGGTGACTTTTTAAACCATGATGAAAGATACCAAAGAACAGCAGAGTTTATGGCTATATGCAATGCTTTTTGGCAGCAAGAAGGAGAGGTTAATTTCAAGGGAAAGTTCTATCAAATTGAAAATGGTAAAATCAATACTCCCTTTGTTTCACCAGAAACAAGTAAGCCGGAATTTTTTTTAGGAGGAAACTCAGATAGCGCTGCTGAAATCGCTGGTAAATATGCTGATTGTCTTTGGCGTTTTCCTGATGCGCCAGAAAAACTTCAACCCCAAATCCAAACAGTATTGGAGTGTGGCAAAGAAGTTGGCTTATTAGTTTCGTTAATTACTCGCCCAACTCAAGAAGAGGCAGAAGCAGCAGCTCAAGCGATCGCAGTCAGGGTCGGAGATAAAGCAAAAGAAGTTATTAGAGAATTTAACAAACAATCGGATTCTGAAGGATACCAATCTGTATTTGCTTTGTCTGAAAAGGAGCAGTCCCCCTGGTTAACTCCTTACTTATGGACTGGTGCTGTTCCTTATCTTGGTCCTCCCGCGATCGCCTTAGTGGGTTCTTATGAAAAGATTGCCACAGCAATTATCGAGTACAAAGCTATTGGTATTAGCCAATATCTTTTTATGGGTTGGCCAGATATTGAAGAAATGACTCATTTGGCTAAAGGAGTTATACCCTTGCTTCGGAAGTCAGGAGTAAGTTGTTAAATTATCATCAAAAAAGAGCAACTCATGTCCGGTCAATCACCATTAATAAAAATGCCCCCAAGCCTTGCTGTAAAAGCATCGTCCGGGATGGGCATTTGCTCGGACATGATATCACTTAAAGTTCTTGACTGAGCTGGTGCCGATCGAATTCCAAAAACTCAGCAGTCCACCGCAGAGGTATATCAAGGAACTTACTTCCTATTGTGATGCAGCTATCCAGGAAGGGTGTTTCTACTCCAGCTAGGCGAGCTAAAACCTGTAGGGGAAAACAGCCATAAGGCAAATCTTCAACCAAATAGCGGTGATGAGGGTTACACAGCGTCGTACTGGAGTAGGCTCCAAGCTGCTGCATATGTTCGTAAAGGGTTGGCCCCTTGGTTCCATATGCGATTTGATAGTGGCTTTTGATATCAATCAAGTTGAGCACTCCCAGTGCTTCACCCACCGCCATGCGATCGCCATCCAGGTGCTCAATGAGTGCAACAGTACGGGGACCCACCTTATGATAGATGTTGTAATCCTCACCAGATTCCCATCTAGCTAATGAAACCAGAAGCAGAGGAAGGTGGATAATGTCATTAACTTTATTTAGATCAATTTCTAAAACCGAAGCAGCTAGCCATAAATTACTGAAGGCATCTTGGAAAGTTGCTACAATCCGATTTGTCATGGTTCGGTTTTGAGCTGCCACAAAGAACTTGTTGGTAAGCGTACTAATCCTAACTTCGTCCTCCGTATTACCGCGACTGACGAACGGAGTATTGTTAACATCGGCTACAGCAGGCAAATGTGCCTCAGCTATCCCCTGTCTCTGGAGTACCTTACAAAAAACCCAACCTGCAAAGCGACTGCCACAGAAAACCAGAACATTCATTTGGGAATTGATATATTTAGCTAGAATCTTGGCATAAGGCTCAATGTCTTGACCGCGACAACAGATCAGCACGTTCAGCGGTAGTTGACCGCCATTGAGTGCCGCCAACTCATCAAGGTTATTGGAACAAGCTGCAACTGGATAACTTCCGGGAGAAATTGGTCCTATTGAGTGAATGGTTCTTGTCTGGGCAACAAAAGAAGAACGGCGAGAAAAAAGGTAAACAGTATATCCCTGAGCGCTCAGATAGACTGCTGTGGCTAAGCCAATGTGTCCTTTTCCTACAACCAGGTAGCTAGTCTGTGGCATGGGCTAATTAATTCATCCGAAAACTATAAACAAATATATCTTGAAGTGAATGGCACTGACTTAAGTTGCTAAATCCAGTTAATTGTAGCAGCTTCCTTAAAACATCTAAGTATTCGGACATAAATAAACAGTGCTGTGTAAAGAAAGATTAAGGGAAAGACTGAAGGGGCGCTCGCGCCCGTGCCCGCGGGCTGAGTGCGATCGACGGCGATCGCATTCTGCCGAACCAACAGACTGCGGAGGGATGCCTAATAGCTGATTGCAGCATTATTGAGACTGTTGCAAGATATCAATGTCGATCGGCCGTTCTTAACTTGTCGTTAGCTGATTACTCGTTCATGTTCTTGTAAGTAGCAACAGCAGAAGGCGAACTCCGGTTTAAATAGCGAAATATCCAATACTTAAATACAGTATCCAAGATAACTGGAAACGTCGCAATGAACAGAAATATGAACTGCCTATTTTCTGGCAGTCCCAAATGCCTCGATAAACCTTCGAGAATTATTTCCCAACCGTGAGGCGAGTGAAATCCGACAAACACATCGGTAAACAAAATAATTACGAAAGCCTTAGCACTGTCGCTGAGACCGTAAACCACATCGTCCATGAAAGACTTTAAAATCTCAATCTCTTTCTTATTAGTGACGATAATCGCGGCAAAGGCTATGCAGGAAATCAAATCGGCAAAAATATTTTTAATAGCTCCACCACTTTCAGAGCGGTATTCCTGCGCTAGCTCAACTGCTTTCTCGGAAATCTTCTTTTCCGTTTCCTCGGAAGAAAGCGATGGAGCCATGCCAATTAATGTGTCAAATTTGAGGTGCCGCTCAAATTGCTCTAGTTTTTCAAATGCTTCTTCTTCCAGATCAACATTTATGAATAACGGAGCATTTTGCTTAATTCTAAAATGGTCAACTACTGGGCCGATTAGAAAGTTTTTGGAAATTTGATTCGTCAACAGCGGAACTAAAATCAAAAGCAAAATAAATCTCAGAGAAATAATCGTTTTTACTTTGGAATTGCGGAAATTTTTAACTACTTCTTTTTCAGCTCCAGGGTCTAAATCTTTAGTGATTCGATTCAAAGTTCCCAAAAGTGATCGCGGCAATAAATTCACTTCTTCATAGTTAGTGTCAACCTCACCATCGTGAATTTTAACAAAATTAGCGGAACCTTTATTTTGGTCAGGTGGAGAGCTGCTATTTTTTGTAGATTTTGCCTGCACATTTACTGAACTGACAACCGGAACAATTGCCGTTGATCTACTACTATTAATATACTTGTCGATGACTCCATCAATAAACTCTAGCTTCTCAAATATAAGGGAGGCTCTATCTTTATTGTTGAGATGTAATCCGTGCTGGTGAGGCTCAGCGCTGTGCCCCGTTTTTGGTTTGGCCCCCACTCGCTCCGGCAGTTCCAAAAAAGAACGGCTAGCATTAAACTCAACCATTCGGGTTTGGATGACCTTGAGGTATTTTTGCAGTTCGGATTTAAAGTAAGACAGTGTGCTTTGTCCGTAATCTCCCGATCGCTCAGAGATTCCTTGACCGCCAAAATGCTCGTCTTCGATCGCCTTAATTGCTAAGGCAGCATCGTAGGCCTGTTCTAGAGCCCTCTCAGGGGTTTCTCGATACCATTGGTGAACGCTGTAGAGATATTTTACAATCCTGTTCCACGGAGAAGTATTCATAGCTAAAGCTGGTTAGTTGGCTGTAGACATTAGTGATTAAAGTATTCACGGTATGGTAACAAATTTACATAAATTGAGAACTGCCACCGAGGATTCAATTTGGATTGTCGGATCTGCCCGCAGTGGCAAAACCACTCGTTTAGTCGAGCAGTTCTGCATTTGGAGCAAAACTGTCAAGCCTCTGCCTGCAACAGTTTCAGGGCGATCGAGTTCCGGGCGGCGGCGGGCTGGACAAACTGCCCCAGCAATTTTAGTCTTAGCAGCTAATGGGGACAACCGGCTAGAATTGGCCGATCGCATCGCCGTCGCTACCGAAGGAAAATATACCTTTCACTCCACAACGCCCTTCGGTTTTTTTGAGCAGGAGGTATTGCTATTTTGGCCCCTGCTAGTTCAGTCGCTGGATTTGAAGGCTCAATTTCCCCTACGGCTGCAACCTGAAACAGAACTGGAACTTGCCACGAGACTCTGGCGTCGCGAACTAGACGAAGGGATTTTGCAACAAACAGGGGTAAGTCCAACTCGAATGGTGCGTCGAACTCTAGACTTATTACAACTGGCTGCTGTCAGCGGTACGCCGAGAGAAGAAATTCCCAGCATTCTACAACAGGGATTTGCTGGGGAAGGCAGCTCGATCAACCTGTGGACTAGCATGGGAGATTTGCTCGAAAGGTGGCGGGAATGGTGCTTGACGCGCGGGCTGCTGACTTACGGGATTGTTTGCGAACTCTACTGGCGCTATTTGTTGCCGGATGTCAGTTACCAGCAGCATTTGGCCTCTAGATACCAAGCTGTGATCGCAGACGATGTTGACGATTATCCGGCGATAAGTCGCCATTTGTTCGATCGAATGCTCGACCAAGGTGCGGCGGGGGCGTTCTCCTACAATCGGGATGGAGGAGTGCGTTTGGGCTTGGGGGCTGACACCGAAGACCTCGCCCGACTCGAAAGCAGGTGTCGCATCGTCGAAAAATTGGACGCAAAAGCGGGTTTATCCCCAGAAATTGGGGAATTGGCGGTAAGTTTAGCCGTTAATTCTGAGGGTTTTTATCCTTTAGGCTTGAGTTTGCCCGGATCAGTTCGATCGCTCGAAACAATTTCGCGGGCGCAACTGCTGCGAGAAACCGCCGAAATCATCGTGGATGCAGTGAAATCACAAGCCGTGGAACCGCAGGAAATCGCTGTAATTGCTCCTGGGATGGATGCGATCGCCCGTTACAGTTTAACGGAAATTCTGGCGCGAGATGGTATCGCCGCCGTATCTCTCAACGATCAGCGTCCCCTCTCGACCACCCCAGAGATTCGAGCTTTACTCACTTTGTTAGCCTTAGTTTATCCGGGACTCGGCCGTTTAGTCGATCGAGACGGCGCCGCCGAAATGCTGGTAGTGTTGGGCAGCCAGAAACACCGTTCATTGGAAACAGAAGATTCCAACTCGACGTTCAATCTAAAATCTCAAATTCAAAATCAAAAATCGATCGACCAAGTGAGAGCAGGTTTAATCGCCGATCACTGTTTTTGTCCAGATCTCGATCGACCTCAATTGCTGCCAATTACAGCCTTTCCCCGGTGGGACAGACTGGGACACCGAGCAGCCAGGGCCTACGAGCACATTGTGGAGTGGATCGAACAACAGCGGTCGCAACAGCAGGAGCGGCTGTTGCCGAGTCCAATTGCGCTGCTCGATCGAGCCATTCAAAAATTTCTCATGAACGACAGATACCTGCCCTACGATCGGCTAGCAGCCCTGCGCGAGTTAATGGAAACCGCCACCCACTACTGGGAAATCAACGGGCGAATGCAGCGCGTAGAACCAACAAACGGCGGCGACTCAGAAACCATCGCCCGGTTCATCCAGTTGTTGCGTCAAGGAACCGTCACCGCCAACCCCTTTCCAGTCCGTCCAGAAGGCCCAGCAGCCAGAGCCGTCACCCTCGCCAACATCTTCCAGTACCGCAGCAGCCGCCGCGCCCACAAATGGCACTTTTGGCTGGACGCCGGCTCGCCCCTATGGCTGAGTGGCGGTGCGGCGACATTGTTTGGTGCTCCCTTATTTTTGCGATCGCAACAGGGGCGTCCCTGGGAAACCGAAGAGGAAACAGTGGCCGACCAACAGCGACTGCGGCGAATTCTGCTAGATTTGTTAAGTCGCTGTTCCCTGCTTTACCTTTGCCACAGCGAACTATCCGTCAGTGGACAAGAACAAACCGGGCCGCTTCTGCCCCTAATTAACAGCTCTGTTTCTTGTCAGCAGTCAGCATAAGGCATTCGGCTTCGGCAGGCAAAAGGCACATCTGTATTCAGCATTCGACATTCGGAAAGAAAAAATTATGACGGCGAAGATTTTTATTTTTTCTGATTCTGGATAAATACACCGGGCTGACTCCAAGCCCGACTTCTAGGTTCTATCGAAATGGCGCGATATTAAAGTATACCCAACATAGGCCTCAAAACGTGCAAAAATTAATATTTTGAGATCAAAAGATGCCCGGATTAAAAAATATCCATAGCCGTTGCAGTTTTGATTTAGTATGCTAGAAATGATGGGATTATTAATCAATTTTAAGCCAGATTTGTGGCAATAAACTGATACTAATCAGTTCTTAAAGTTAATCGGGATCGTCGTTTAAAGGAGCCAAAATAATGCCAAGTGCAGTGCCAGTAGTAATTATACCAACACCAACACCCGAACCAACACCCGAACCAACGCCAACACCCGAACCGACACCAACACCCGAACCAACTCCAACACCCACTCCAACTCCAACACCCACTCCAACGCCAACTCCCTCCGGTGACGACACATTTGGTGGCATAGACGACACATTGGGCGGAGGCCAAGGTACGTCGCCCGCAATCATCGGCGGCGTAGTCCGCGGCACCGAAACCAACGACTCCTTAGTTGGCAGTCCCGGCCCCGACGTGATTTCCGGGCTGCAAGGCAACGACACCGTGCAAGGAGCCGACGGCGACGATTTAGTATTTGGCAACGACGATGATGATGTGTTGTTCGGCGCGCCCGGCAACGACGTTCTCGATGGCGGTTCAGGACTCGATACCCTGTACGGAGGTAAAGACAACGACTCCCTCGACGGGGGAAATAACCCCGACCTGTTGTATGGCAATGACGGCAACGACACGGTAATCGGAGGCGAAGGCAGAGACACGGCTTACGGCGGCAAAGGCAGCGACAGCTTGCGTGGAGGCTCTGGCGACGATAGCTTTTTGGGCGATCGAGGCGACGACATCCTGTGGGGCGACGAAGGTAACGACTCGCTCTTCGGTGGCGACGGCGAAGACTTGGTATTTGGCAACGAAGGAGGCGACTGGCTCTACGGCAACGCCGGCGGGGATACATTTTTTTCCGGCGACGGCGACGACATCGTATTCGGCGGTGACGGCGACGACATCGTGGACGCCGGTGCTGGCAACGACGTTATTTGGGGCGAAGCAGGCAAAGACGTAGTGGCAGGAGGCGAAGGCAGAGATGTCTTCGTCATCGGTGCCTTCAGTTCCCCCAGCGGCAGCAGCAGCGACGGCACTAACCCGGCATTTCTCACCACAGGCGGCCCCGATCTCGCCGATGCCGACATTTTCACAGACTTTCGCCAAGGCGAAGATGCGATCGGGTTAAGTGGCGACCTCAAGTTTGAAGATTTGGTAATCTTCCAAAGCACCGAAACCAAAGCCGGCAGTACGATTATTCGCAACGGCGTCAGCGGCGACTTTTTAGCAGTATTGCCCGGAGTGGACAGCAGAACCCTAGGG
>JARCMA010000570.1 GCA_030248405.1 Microcoleus sp. MP8IB2.171 | reverse complement strand
TTTTGAGCCAAAGCTTCTGCAGACTCAAACATAATAATCCCCCTTTCCGGGCCAAAATCGCTGCGAGTAATGCCCAAACAGTCCTGCAAACCCCGGCGCCACTCTCCCAAACGTTCGGGACTGTTGGCGAGCACCAAAGTCCGCACCCGTCCACCGTAGACGCTTCTGAGTACAGAAATAATAGTCGAAGTAATCAAGATATTTTGCAAGCGCGAACCCATAGTTCGCAAAGCACCCCTTCCTCCTTGGGTGAAAAACCAGTTAGAAACTCGTTCCGCGTGGATGGGTTCAAAAGTGCGACGGAGTTGCCAAGGCGGCCCGTAGTAGTCGGGGAGAGTGCGGTATTGATCGAGGGTACGGCGAATTTGTTTGGCTTGTTCTTGAAATCCTTGTTCGGCAAATCTGGGATTTACTGTTGCTGAGGATTGAGACTCCTCAGCAGGAATTTGCTTGGGCGTCTCTTGCACCGGTGGCGTCAAATCTAAGAGTTCGGCGGTAGCGGCCAAATCCTGCAAACTGCCTACTAGATAGTCTTTGAAACCCTGGACTCGAATTGCTAAATCTTGGGAAACCCCGGCAAAAGTGGTTCGCATTTCCTTTTGAATTCGATCGCGCCGGCGTTCGAGTTTTTCTACTTCGATTTGCAGCGCTTGTTTGCGGTGATCTAGTTGAATCAAGCCGTCTTGTACCAAACGCCCGATCGATGCTTGAGCGGAGCCCAACGCTTCTATAGCATTAGCTTTGTCGGCTTCCAAGGCGGCAATTTTTTCTGTCAAAGCTTGTTCTTGCTGCTGCAATTCTTTGACTCTCTCTGCCAACTGTTCGGTAACATTTTCTGGGATGGGCGTTACCGTTTCTGCGGTTGCTGTTGGCTGCGAGTCTGTTGGAGGCTGGATTTGATCGATCGGACTTTCTGAGGAGCGATCGTCGGTATTGGGCGGAATTTGGGCAAGCGCGCCTGCTTCGTCCACGAATTGGGCGATTTCGGCATCTTCCTCGCCCAGCGGGTCTGTTTCTGGCGGGAGTTGAGCTTGCAGCTCATTTTCGTCGATCCACAAATCCCGTGTTTGAGATAGAAGTTGGTACTCCGTCTCATTCACGGGTAAATTGACTTCGCCGTCACCGCTTGGCGCGGCTGGTTGTGCTTGCGGTTTTTGAGTTGGAGATTCGTCTGAATTCATGGGAAATTTTGTTCGGCGTGGGGCACGGAAAAGTTAAAAATTTAAAATTAACAACTTTTTTAGTCTTGACGGGGACAGCGCTGTTCTAAGCAGGTCTGTAGCATTTTACGATCGAACAGAACCGGCAGAAAGTGAATGCTGTTAATTTCTTTGAAATAGAACAAAATCGGCACAGCGGGCCAAAATATCCGCCAATTTTGCCATTCTCGGTAAGGAAAGCGGCGGATTAATTTGGACGATCGATAAATGTCCAAATCTGTTGGGGTAAATTGTAGCCGGATGGTGGCGGCTTGGTACATCAGAAACAAGCCGAACAGCGAAAGCGGCAAACCCGCCCACTTCTGCACGAACAGCAGCGGTACGGCCGCCAGTACCAAAACTAGGGGAATCGCATAACTCGGAGCAAGTTCGATCGTATTTGTCGGCGCAGTCGAAGAGGCAGTTGTAGTCACGGTTTTAAATCAAGGGTAGTAAACGAATGTTGCCAATTATTCATATTTTATCTTTTTCCTAGCTTACAAGCCTTTGAGTACGCTAGAGCCCGTCCCCTGAAACATCACCCAAGTCATGAAAAAGTTCACAATAAAAATAGCCAGTAAAGCCGTCACCACGGCCGTAGTAGTCGATTGACCGACGCCTTTTGCCCCGCCGGTGGTGGTCAAACCCCAGCTAGTGCCGATTACAGCAATCAAACCACCGAATACAAAAGCCTTAATTGCCGCGCTGCAAATATCCCACAGACTCAGGAAATTGCGGACTGATTCTAAAAACACGCTTTGAGAGATGCCGTACATCGTGGTAGCAATCAGCAGTCCGCCGGCGATGCCGGTGACGAGACACATGATGGTTAAAATTGGCAGCATCAAGCAGCAAGCAAGGACGCGGGGAATTACTAAATAGTCGATCGGGTCTGTTCTGAGCATCAGCAGGGCATCTATCTGCTCTGTGACCTGCATCGTGCCGATTTCCGCCGCAAAAGCCGAACCAACCCGTCCAGTCACGATCACGGCTGTTAAGACGGGGCCGAGTTCGCGAGTCAAAGACAAAGCCAAAACGCCACCGACGACATTGCCGGCCCCGAGGTTAATAAATTCCCTCGCTACCTGAATAGTAAATACCATGCCGACAAAACCCGCAGTCAGCAAAGCAATCAGCAGAGATTCCGGGCCGACTGCGGCCATTTGATCGAGGGTGTTACGGCGGTGAATTTTGCCCTTCAGCAAGTGCAGCATGACTTGGCCGCCCAATAAAATTGCTGCCAGCAACCGCTGACTCCACAAACGGAGGCTCGAAGATGTAGTGGTGCTCAAAGGATTTCGACTCTAGAACAACTGCCAAAAATGAAATCTATGTACAAATCTTAAACAACTTTCTTCTCTAAGATTTAAGATTTCTGACAGAACCGGCCACAGAGGGCGATCGCTGCCTATCGTAGAAAAGGACAAGTTTTGTTTGCTTGTACCTTTCGGCAGTTTAGCTGAATTTACTGACTCTTATGAGCATTTTTCCCAATTTTCTTCGCTCTCTACTGCTGACCAGCCTGTTGAGCTTTGTCGCCCCCTTATTGTTAATCGGCGCGGGATTGACTAGCTTTTCGCTGCTCGGCTTTGTGCCTGCTCTCCAAGGAGTTGGTCGTTCTGGAGAAGACCTAATTTTGCAGTTTTTAGCTACTTTCGGCAGCGGCTGTCCACTCCAGGGCTTTTTCGTCATTGGTCTAACTTTTGGTTTGGTGGGTGCTTTGTTTGATACCTACGCTTCTTATCAGCATTCGCGGTGGGGTTAATCGAACCTTCGATTTTAGATTTTAGATGGGAATTCCTCGATCGAATCTAAAATCTAAAATTGCTGCGTTCGGGTTGGATCGGATACCCGCACCTGGGATGATTTTACAATACCGATCGCGAATGTTCGGAAATGCGATCGGTCTTTTTGCGGAAAACCGAATCCCCCAGTTTCGGGAGCTAGAATATATTAAATACAAGTTGAGTCAAGTGTTTCTCAACCCCTAAAAACTTCAGATAGTCGAGGTATTAGTTATGGCACTTATTCGTTGGGAATCTTTGCGATAAATGGACTCCTTGCAGCGAGAAATGAATCGGTTGTTTGATAGCTTGACTCCGGCAACCGATCGCGCATCTAACGGTGTTGCTTTTGTACCCGCCGCCGAACTCGATGAAACTCCCGAAGCCATCCACCTTAAGTTAGAAATTCCGGGCATGGAAGCTAAGGATTTGGACGTACAAGTAACCGCAGAAGCTGTTGCTATCAGCGGCGAACGCCGTCATTCGATTTTAGATTTTAGATTTTAGATTTTGGAGGCGACCCCACGGATAAATTCGGGGGCTTGAGGATTTTAGATTTTAGATTTTGGATTGATTCCACGGATAAATCCGGGGGCTTGTACCATCAAGAAATTCTTGGTCAGGAAACTAAGAGTGAAGATAAAGGCATAACTCGCTCTGAATTCCGTTACGGTTCCTTCCGCCGCGTGATTCCCCTACCCGCACGGGTTCAAAATAACAGCGTAGAAGCTGAGTACAAAAATGGAGTTTTGCACCTGAATTTGCCCAAAGCGGAAGCGGAAAAGAACCGCGTGGTGAAAGTGCAACTCGGCTAATAAATAATTGTTGGATAATTGCTGATAGGGCGTGCGGTGCGCGCCCTATTTGTTTTGACGGTGCGCGGTTCCGATTCTCCAACCGTGCTAAACTCAAATCACCAATGGTTGGTGAGGAGACTTGCGTGCCGAGTCAGGGAGTTGGAGGAAATGGAACTGCATCGGAATTTGGAGACTTAACTGGAATGACTCGCCAAGCAGTCGATGACTTTTTGCGCGGATTGGGTGCTAAGGTAAAAAGTTCTTCAGGAAATTATGTTGAATACAAATTTTCTGACAAATCAAAAGTCATAATCCGTACTAATAGTGAAGTTGTTCGCCTGCCAGCAGCGCAATATGGCTCCGATGGTAGAAGAATAAATAGGGGTTTGCGTCTTGACAAAGATGGTAGCGTGCTCTACACACGCGATGAATTTGGTAATCAAATTCCTGGTACGCACATTACGGGAGAAAAAGTGAGTAATTAATATGCCAGATGACTACAACTTGCTGAATTTAGGTGGATTTACATCCCTCGTGCAAAATGTCAATGTATCTTTATGGGGGAATGAAGTATTGCTGGAATGTATCTACGATCCTACAGGCGATCGATTGCCTTACTCTTTAGTTTTCCAAGACTGTCGAGAAATCATGTGGGAAGTACATGACGAAGAAGAGGTAAAAGAGCCTGAAGCTGATTTGATTGGCATTCATTTGGGTGAAGACGCGCACCGGAAAGCAGCTTTAATCCATACGGATATTTTTGAAATTTCAATTCTGTATGGCAGTTTCAGTATTCATAAGGGAGAGGATTTAAATTCCGCATTAGGAGAATTAGAAACAGAGGTTTTAATATCTGAACCCCAAGCAGTCTTGTAGCAATTTAAATGAGTGATTGGAAGGACGATTATAACTTGCTTGGCTTGGGTGGATTGACCTCTTTAGTCACAAATGTCAAGGTATCTTTGTGGGGAAACGAAGTATTAATCGAATGCGTCTACAATCCTGAAGAAAGATTGCCGTATGTGCTGGCATTCAAAGATTGTCGCGACATCATCTGGACTGTACACCATGAAGAGGAAGTTGGCGAACAGGAAGCTGAATTTTTGGGTATTTCTTTGGGCGAGTCGGCTCACCGCAAGCCTGCGGTGATCACTACAGACATCTTTGAAATTTCAATTTTGTACGACAGTTTTAGGATTCACAAGGAAGAAAACCTAAATCCTGAAATAGCGCAGATTTAGAAACAGAGGTTTTGGTATCACAAGCGCAAGCAGTCTTGTAGCAGTTTACTAATTTACTAATTTACGAATTCCCAATTATCAGCATTTTCAAAAAAGACAGTAGGTATTGTTGCCCGCATCAGTTTAGGATACTTAATAGAACTTTTTTTGCCAGATGAGGTAAAACACAATGCCTGATATTGTTGATATTGCCGTAGGTGCGGGTTCGTTCCAAACCCTCGTAACAGCCGTGCAAGTAGCTAATTTAGTAGACGCGCTCAAAAGTCCGGGTCCTTTTACTGTCTTTGCACCCACTGACGATGCTTTTGCGAAATTGCCGCCGGGAACTATCACAACCCTAGTGCAGAACGTTCCCCAACTGACCAGGATTTTGATGTTTCATGTCGTCTCCGGCAAGTTTATGAAGGCTGATTTGGCCAAACTCGGTTTTGTTACTTCCTTGGAAGGTTCGCCGATTAAAATTGATTGTTCTGAGGGTTTTGAGGTGAAAAATGCTACAGTTGTCGCTGCGGATATCGAAGCTGACAACGGCGTGATCCATGTGATCGATAACGTGATTTTAATGGGATAATTTCGCCGTCTAATCTCGCTGCGGGAGCAAACCAGGTGCCTTGCGGTGCCGCTTTGCTCCCGATCGCGCGCTTGTTTTTTAGCGGTTGAAGGTAATTTCAATATAAAAAAGTTGTTTTTTCGGCGGATGTATTTTAAGATGATTGTTTGAAAAAGTTTAAAAATCAATAATTATAATACAAGCAAACCAGTTTGGTGAGCACTATGCAAATCCTAGCCGCCAGCCTCAAAGCAAAAGTCCGCCAGCGTACCTTGGAACTGCAAGTTCTCAACGAACTTACTGCAAAAGTTCAAGCCGCTCTCAGTGCTGATGAAATTTGGTCTGCGTGTCTGGCACATCTCGATCGCCTCATTCCCACACAGGCGATCGCCATTTTGACGCTACCGGACGATCAAATATACCTGGAACACTTACAGCCGTTACGTCCTAGCACCAAAGCCGAAATGGAAGGGCGCTTGCAAGCTGCTCGCGCTGAATGGCTTGCTGGCAATCGGGACTGGGCGCACAACATCACTCCGCCACCAATTGCTCAGTTTCAGTCGGTCTTGATGGCACCAGCCAACCTGGATGAAAATGAAGAATTGTTGGGAGTATTTTTCATTGGTGCAGAGCAGGCAACTGCTTTTAATTTGGAACACCTTTGTTTGCTCCACACTGTAGCTCAAATTTGTGCAAAACAATTAATAGTTTTAGCACGTCAAACGACCAGTATCAAGGATAAATTTCCAAATAATTTTGCTCTGGATTCGGAAAGTCAAGAACTATTGTTGCGGGCTGTAATGGACGAGGCCCCGGACAGAGTTTTTGCGAAAGATAGAAACTTTAGATACATTTTTGTAAATCAAAGTTTTGCTGAATATGTGGGGAAAAATGTTGAGGAAATTATCGGCAAAGATGATATTGAATTAGGGTTTTCAGCCGAATTAGTATTTGGCGATCGCAACGGCCAAATTAGGGGCATCCGCGAGGAAGATCGAGCTGTGCTGGCTGGGGAGAGGGTTCGCAATCCCAACCAGGCGATCCTCTTTGAAGGTGGCAAACAGCACATCTTTGACACGCAAAAAGTGCCACTGTGCGATGCAGAGGGTAATATATTTGGGGTTTTGGGTTTTTCTAGAGAGATTGGTCAATTGCAGGCCACAGATGAAGCCAGGAATCAAAGCCAAGCCAAACTGCAAAAAATTACTGCTAGCGTACCCGGTACGGTATATCAAATTGACTTGCTTCCAGACGGCTCGATGGCTTTCTCGTTTGTGAGCGCGGGCTGCCGAGAATTGTATGAAATAGAACCAGAGGCTGCTCAGCAGGATTTTAATGTAATTGTTGACATGATTCATCCCGAAGATCGAGATGATTTTCTCAACTCTGTGACGCTTTCTGCTGAAAATTTGCAGCCTTGGCGGTGGGAAGGAAAAATTGTCACTCCGTCAGGAAAACTTAAATGGGTGCAAGGAGCTTCCCAGCCAGAATTTCAAGCATCGGGGGAGATAGTTTACTATGGCTTGTTCACGGATATTAGCGCCCGGAAACAAGCTGAACGGAAGCTGCAACTTTATCAACAAATCTTTTTGAAATCCAACGATGCGATCGCGATATTAGACCCCCAAGGCTATTACTTAGAAACAAATCAAGCTCACACGGCTTTGCTGGGTCACAGCGCGTCAAAATTGTGGGGAAAAACGCCTGCAACTCACATGGGAGAACAGGCATTTATGTCTGTGCTGCAAAGTTTGGCAGAAACAGGGAGTTACCGAGGCGAAAAGACCTGTATTAAGGCTGTGCAAGAAGGAACAGTTGAGGTGGAGGTTTCGGCTTTTGCGGTTTTAAATGATGCTGGGGATGTAGTTTGCTACGTAAGTGTCAAAAGGGACATCACCGAACGCAAGCGAGCTGAGGAAAAACTCAAACTTTACCGACAAATATTTTTAAACTCCAATGATGCGATCGTCATTATCGATGGTGATGGGTTTTTCCTCGAACAAAATCGTGCTCACGAAACGCTTCTAGAATACACAGACGCGGAATTAGAAGCAGAAGCTTCGCCGCTGGTTGCGGGGGAGCGCTTTTCGGCAATTGCCCAAAGTTTAGCGAAAACAGGAAGTTTTCGGGGCGAAATTACTAACTGCACTAAAAAAGGTCAGACGCTGGCGATCGACGTTGCGGCATACTCTGTGATTAACAACGCCGACGATGTAATTTGTCACGTCTGCGTCAAGCGCGACATTACCGAACGCAAAAAAGGAGAAGAAGAACGGCAAAAATTTGTGTCGCTGATTGAAAACAGCAGCGATTTTATCGGTATGGCTAACCTGAAAGGCAAAACACTGTTTGTCAACGAAGCCGGACGAAAACTGGTGGGTGTAGAGAATCTTTCGGCAGTGCTTTATACGGAGATATGGGATTATATTGGGCCCTATTTTCAACAGAAATTCAGTCAAGAGATTTTACCAACAATTATCAGTCATGGCCAGTGGCAAGGCGAAGGTCAAATGCAGCACTTGGGCAGCGGACAACCCATTGATGTTGTGATGAATGCTTTTCTGGTCAAGCACCCTCAAACCACCGAACCGCTGTGCTTTGCTGCGGTAATTCGCGATGTCACCGAACGCAAGCAAGCTGAGAGAATGCTGCGGGAACAAGCAGAACGGGAACGGCTGGTTTCGGCGATCGCCCAGCGAGTCCGCCAGTCTCTCAACCTGACTCAAACTCTGAGCACTGCTGTACAAGAAGTGCAGCAGTTGCTGGTAACTGACCGCACGGTAATTTATCGTTTTGAGTCCGAGGAAACAGCGGTTGTTGTTGTGGAATCTGTAGGGGATGATTGGATGCCACTGCTGGGCAGAGAAGTTCCAATGACATCCTTTGGGGAAAGTTATGTATCCCTGTACAGCGCAGGACAAATTCAAGCAATTGCAGATATTTATACTGCCAGTTTGAGTGAAAAACACCGAGATTTACTGGCTAGTTTACAGGTAAGGGCTAATTTAGTTGTACCAATTTTTATAGGCGATGAAAGTCAGGAGTTGGCAACAGAATATTTGCCGAAAATTCCCCGAATTGGCTCCCATGGAAGGAGTTTGGAAACGAGTCAAAATCGGTTGTGGGGATTGCTGATTGCCCATCAGTGCAGAGCTCCGCGCGTTTGGACTGATTCTGAGGTGGATTTACTAGGAAGGTTGAGCGTGCAGTTGGCGATCGCCATTCAGCAATCTACTCTTTTTGAACAAGCGCAGCAGGCCCGAGAAGCAGCCCTAGAAGCGTCTCGAATGAAGTCGTTATTTTTAGCAAATATGAGTCACGAAATCCGTACTCCGATGAATGGAGTGATGGGGATGACTGATTTGCTGCTGAAAACGAATCTTACTCCCGAACAGATTGACTTTGTGCAGACGCTGAAACTCAGCGGTCAAAATTTACTCTCCATCATTAACGATATTCTGGATCTCTCCAAACTGGAAGCAGGAGAAATGCGCTTAGAAATACTAGAATTTAACCTCAGTATCTGTATGAATGAAGTGCTGGATTTGTTGGCAACTCCCGCACAAGAAAAAGGTATAGAAGTGGTGGCACTGATTGACAGCGAGGTGCCGCTGCAAATTAAAGGCGATGCAGCGCGGTTGCGGCAAATACTCACTAATTTGATCAACAATGCTATTAAGTTTACAGAAGCAGGAGAAGTGGTAATTGAGGTTGCTGATGCTAGTAATCCTGGGTTATTGGCAGCCAGCGATAATCAGAAAATTTTAGAGAATATCGAACCGTTAAAAATAGAAAACAATGAGTCGATGCTCCTGCTGTTTAAAGTCACAGATACAGGAATTGGGATTGCTCCCGAAGACAAAAAAAAGCTGTTTCAATCTTTTACTCAAGTTGATGCCTCTACGACAAGAAAATATGGTGGCACAGGTTTGGGGCTGGCTATTTCTAAGGAGTTGGTGGAGTTAATGGGTGGGCAAATCGGTGTGGAAAGTACCCCTGGCCAAGGCTCGACTTTTTGGTTTACTGTGCCGACAGTTAAGGAAAATTTAACTGCTGTCGGGACAGCGTGCGAAGTAAATTTGGAAACGGTGCTGGCGGGGCGAAAAATGTTAGTTGCGAGCGACAAGCCGACAGTGCGAAAAGTGTTAGTGAGAATGGCTGTTGTGTGGGGAATGGAGGTTGAGGAGGTTGAGAACGGTTGGATGACGATCGCATCTCTGTACAAAGCTGTCAGCGTTAATTCCCCTTACGATATCGTTTTGGTTGATATTCAGTTGCCGGAAATGGTGGCGGGAAGTCTCGAAGGCTTGAGGATTTCTGAGCCTGCAATGCAGCAGACAAAGTGGGTGGTGCTGGCTTCAATGACTCAGCTTGCAGAGGCGAAACGCTTGGTAGATAGCGGTTTTAGCGGGTATTTAACTAAACCTGTGAAAGCTCACCGACTATTTGATTGCTTGGCGAATGCGATCGCCCCGATGACGCTGATTGATGAGCCGCTGGCAAATTCAACTTCCAATAGAGCCTCAGCTATTGACAACCGGGAGTTAGCAAGTTTAAAGATTTTGTTAGTTGAAGATACTCCAATCAATCAAAAAGTTGGTATCAATCAACTCAGAGTTTTGGGATGCACCGCAGATGTGGCCAATAACGGCGCAGAGGCGCTATCTATGGTTGCTCTGAAAAAGTATGACATTGTGTTGATGGACTGTCAGATGCCGATTTTGGACGGTTACGAAGCAACGCTGGAATTGCGCCGCCGGGAAGCGGCAGATGTTGCTGCTGGCAAGATGGAGCCACATCAAAAGACGGTGGTGATTGCGATGACTGCGAATGCTTTGAAGGGCGATCGGGAAAAGTGTCTGGCGGCGGGCATGGACGATTATATTAGCAAACCTATTGCGATTGAAAAGTTAAAATCGGTACTAGCAAATTGGTCGGCCAAGCTAAAAATTGAAACTCCCAAGTTTAAGGGCGAGGAACTTCCAAACTCTGAGCCAGATATCGAATCGGTAGTCGATATGGCACGTTTGCACGAAATTGCGGGCGCTGATGTAGAGTTTGAGCGGGAAATACTGCAAGCTTTTGTGGTGGATACTGCTAGTTATTTAGAAGCTGCTAAGGAGGCGATCGCCTCGGGAGATATGGAGACACTGGCCCGCCACGCTCATCAAATTAAAGGTGTCAGCGCTACGGCGGCGGTGCGGTTAATGCCCGATATGGCAGATCAGCTTCAAAGTCTGGCCGAATCAAATGATTTGGAGGGGGCTACAAAAATCATCGCTGAATTAGAAATAATTCTGGCAGGGGTTCAAAAGTTTGTGGCTACTGAGTAATCAATCAATTTTCTAAGGGCTAAAGAAATCCTCGGCGGTTGGAAACCGCGTCTACACAAACGATGTCCGCCTCTGCGGACTAAGAAATATGGAATTTTAGAGAAATGTGCGATGGCTTACGCCCCGCTACGCTACGACTCTTCAACCCGCGGAGGCGGGTTTTGTTTGTGTAGACGCGGTTTCAACCGCCGGGTTTCAAACGCCGGGGTTGGTGATATCTGATCCGGTGACATCGGAATCATTCATCTCTTCCTCTGCATCAAGAGCGGTTTAATCATTCCGATACAACCCGAATTGATATCAGTCCTCAAATCGTATGTAAATATTTGTATTTTTTTATCACGATATTTATCTCAATGTGACAAAATTCGGAACTCTTATAACATCTTGTGTGTTGTAGCTTGTGACACTACTGTATTGAGTTATTGTGGTCAAATATAAAATAATCATTAAGCCGATGGTTCTAAAGGTGCTTTTCGTCGATCGGCTTGAGACAAAGACCAGGTTTTCGCCCAGCCCGCCCATTAACTGCGTATTTACGCTCAAGGAGGTTTTATGACTCCCATCATGTTACGTCAACTTTGGTCGTTAATTGAGACCACCCAAGCTACTCTGTTAGTGAATTTGGACGATGCCACCCTGGTACAGTGGCTGCTGAAGCAGTTGAAGATGAACTCTGCGCTTAATGGCAAAGAAGCAGATTTGTTGAACGAATACATCCAGTCTCGCCTGTCCCTAATCCGCGATTTAGCTGAGCAGCGCCTAGCACCAGAGCGGTTCTGAGCGCATTAAATCCAAATTCCATAAATATTGCAGCAAAGGGCGATCGCCACAGTGGGCAAAAAAAATAACAGGCGGGTAGCCAGTACACTTGTCAGGGTGCAGAACGGCTAAGCCAGAAGCGGTCGGCTATTATACATGGCCGATCGCCACAGTTCTCGACAGCTACAAGGTAGGATTGTCAGGAAAGCGTTCTACTAAAATCTATGCGTAAATGGGGACTTCTGCTACTAGCAAGTGTGTTATTTGTGACACCGTTGGCGTCTTGTAGGGATCGATCGGCACAAATCGGACAAACAACAGCAACAACTACTGCAGGCGGCAACTCGCAACAAGGTTCCAGCCGGATAGATACAATTGTCAGCCGTGGCAAACTGATTTGTGGCGTCAGTGGCGAACTGCCGGGTTTTAGCTTTGTAGACGAAACAGGCAAATATTCGGGACTGGATGTGGATGTGTGCAGGGCTGTGGCGGCGGCAATATTTGACGACCCAGAAAAAGTCGAGTACCGAAAACTCAACGCCAAAGATAGATTTACAGTTTTGCAGGCGGGAGAAATCGACATTCTCAGCCGAAATACCACCTACACGGCGAGTCGTGACAGCACTACCGGACTGGAATTTGCCCCGGTGATCTTTTATGACTCTCAAAGCATCATGGTCAAAAAAGACAGTGGCATCAAGAGTTTAAAAGATTTTGCGGGCAAATCTATCTGCGTGCAGACAGGTACGAGCACCGAACAAAATTTGTCCGACCAAATGCGAAAATTAGGAGTTAAATACACTCCTGTCGTGTTTGAAGATGTGAATACTACCTTTGCTACCTATCAAGAAGGTCGCTGTCAAGGTGTTACTGCCGATCGATCGCAGCTAGTCTCGAAGCGGACAACTCTGCCGAATTCCGAGAATAATGTTGTTTTGCCGATCGTGATGTCAAAAGAACCGTTAGCCCCAGCGGTAAAAAGCGGCGATCCTAAATGGTCGGACGCGGTGAGATGGATTATTTTTGCGGCGATTGAAGCTGAAGATTTGGGAATTAATTCGGGAAATGTAGACCAAATTGTGGCAAGCACTACAGACCCGAACGTCAAACGTTTGCTAGGAACAGAAGGAGATTTAGGTAAAGGTTTGGGACTCCCGAACGACTACGCTGTCCGCGTTGTTAAGAAAGTCGGGAATTACGGGGAAATGTACGATCGCAACCTCGGCCCCAAAAGTACACTTAAGTTAGAACGGGGTCAAAACAGACTCTGGAAAGATGGCGGTTTGCTTTACTCGCCGCCGTTCCGCTAATTGCATCAGGACTTACACGAACTTCCTCTGAGAAACCGGGTTTTTTACGCAAATATACGTTTAGCCCTTTACCGATTAAAAAACCCGGTTTCTTTGGTATTAGTGCCTAAGTCTCGGTATAGTTCGATCTACATTAAACAGTTATGAACCCAGAACCTCAACCGGGCAAATCGCAGAAATTGCCTTATTTTCAAAATGTATCAAAACTGCTGCGGGACGATCGCTTCTGGAAAATAGCCGGACAGGCGATCGCCCTAATTTTAGTAATAGTTGTTATCGCCATTCTTTGGGACAATCTCAGTGCCAATTACGCGCAACTGGGGATTGCGTTTGGATTTGATTTTCTCAATTCCCAAGCATCTTTTGACATCGGCGAAAGCGTGATTCCCTACAGTCCAGAAAACAGTTACAGACAAGCTTATTTTGTCGGTTTAATCAACTCGCTGCGGGTGATGGCGATCGGCATTGTTTTCGCAACAGTTGCGGGTTTGACGGTAGGAATTGCGCGGCTTTCCGACAATTGGCTGCTACGAAGTTTGGCTGGTTTGTACGTAGAAATTCTGCGAAATACGCCGTTATTGCTGCAATTATTTTTCTGGTATTTCGCAGTTTTCATTTCCCTGCCAAAATTGGAAGACAACCCGCAGATGAGAGGGCCGATTTACT
>JARCMA010000569.1 GCA_030248405.1 Microcoleus sp. MP8IB2.171 | reverse complement strand
TGACTGTAGGGACTGGTGGGCGGGGTACTACCATACATTTTAACTATTTGAGGACTTCAGGAATATTATACTATGGCTAAAGTGATGAAAGAGCGCTAACTTTATTGCTAAATTCTCACTGCAAAAGATGCTGCTAATTCCCGTTCTGGTTCCATACCAACTGTAGGCGGCATGGAACGATTTGCTACTTGCTCAATTAGTTGTAAATGTTGTGGCAGCATTTTAGCTAAACTGTAGCGTTCTAGGGCGGTTTGACGGGCTTTGACGCGAATTTCTGCCATGCGGGTAGGATGGTCTAAAACTTCGTCAATGCGATCGGCTACTTGTTTTGGTGAGAAGTAATCGACTAGCAAACCGTTTTCTCCATCGCGGATCACTTCTCTGACTGGCCCTGTGTCGGAACCTATTACTAAACATCCGGTTGATAGAGATTCAATCATCGACCAAGATAGCACAAAAGGTCTGGTTAAATAAACGTGTACGTCCGATGCTTGAATTACTTTTAAATACAGTCCGTAAGGTAGCGGCCCGACAAAGTGAACTCGCGACATATCTAGCGGCACTTTTTTGAGCATATGGTCTTTGTAAGACTCGCCGTTTGGTAACGAACGACCATAACAAACTCTGTCTGAACCAACAACAACTACGTGACAGTTGGGGCGGCGTTCTTGCACATAGGCGATCGACTCAATGAACTCTGGAAAGCCTCGATAAGGTTCCATTCCCCGCGATACATAGGTGACAATTTCATCAACGCCGGACAAATCTAAGTTGGGCAAAATTAGTTTAGCGCCTGGATCTGGTTTGAAGTAATCTGTATCTACGCCGTCGTGGAGTACGGACAATTTTTGCTGCAATTCTGGGGGAAATTGCGATCGCTGCCAATAAGTGGGCGACAAACCCCAATCGCAAGAGTATAAATCTATCAGAATTGGCGCATTTTTAATTCTAATTCGAGCCATGTCGTCAACAGTTAAAGGTTCCGCTGGGTCAAAATCTGCGTCGGAACCAATGGCATGATAAAACCACTCGAAATAACACAAAAGTGGCGTATTTGGAAAAGCTTCTTTGACAAATAATGTAGGCCCCCAACCGGAATGTCCGCAGATAATATCGGGTACGAAACCATCTGCTTTGAGTTGTTCTGCCATTCTAAATACGGCTTGTCCGTAGATGACGGCACTTTCTAAAGGGCGGACGTATTGGTGAGTCTGCGCGTGGGGTTCCCGGCTGGGCGTAAATGCTGCTTTGCGAACGCCGGGAATGTTCCACTCTGGGCGCTCGTTTTTAGTGCCGAAAACAATTTGATTTTTGGGATCTGCGCCTAAAGCCGTGATAATGTGGCGGTATTGGGCGGGAAAGTTGGGATGGAGAAATAATGCTTTCATTGTCTGTTGTCAGTTGACTATTGACTGTTGTCTGTGGACTGTTGTTAGTTGGAATAAAATATTTTGATTCAGCTAAAAAGCTTTGGTTTTATTCATTGGGGGTTGGTGCTTTGCAGATCCAGACACAATCTCGCGGTACTGAAGATGTATTTTTCAGGATGATTTGATAGTTTAAATGATGGAGAAATTTTTCCATAATTGTATCAGTCATAACTGAAAATGCTGTGCCGTCTCTGTGCCCGAGCAAGTTTTTGTCCCACTCGCTGGCGAATTTTTGCCACCCTAATTCGGTGAAAATATTGGTGTGGTGAAACACGCAAATTCGATCGCCCTGCAGCAGTTTTGGAATTCGAGTCAGGTAGTTGAATATATCTACCGGCTCTACGTGTACCATTGTATCGTAACAAAAGCAGACATCGGCTGCACCGGGGGTGATGCCGTCTAATGTTAAACCGTCGAGTTTGACGTAGGAAACGCGATCGTCTCCCAAGCGCGATCGCGCCGCTTGCAGCATTTGACTGGAAATGTCGGCACAAATTAGTCGATCGCAATATTTCAGCAACAACGAACCAGTTTTTCCGCCGCCGATACCAATTTCTAAAACCGTATGTTCTTTTTTGATGTACGGTGCAATAAATTGCTGTTCTATCAGCGCTTCGTATTCGGCTAAGGAGTTGGCGGCACCGGCAGCTTTACCTATCCATTCGTCGCCAATATGGGCAAGTTCGGCATTAGTTTTTTGCCAGTGTTGGGCGTAACTGTCCCATGCCTTTTCATAATCTACTCTTGGGCGATCGGTCATTTTTTCATCGTTCATTTTTGATTATTTTATAGTATTGATGGCTCAATTTTCAATATGTTCCGCAATTCTTGGCCAATTATATTAAATCCTGCCCAAAGTCTACGAGGTGAGTTACTGCCCTTCACTGGGGGGGACGCTGGCACTGTAAGATGACTAATGACGGCTAAAATATGCTTCGCAGAAAATCTCTGCATAAGCTTGAGTCATCTCCTCAAAAGTATTGAGTGAATCCAAGACATATTTAGCGTTTTCAGCTAACTGCTGCCGCAAAGATTTATCCTCCAGTAAACTAATCAAAGCTGCAACTAATTCCTCCGGGCGATCTGGCGTATAAAACAAACCATTAATTCCATGCCTCACTTGTTCTTTAATCCCAAAAACCGGCGATGTAACAATTGGCAAATCGCAGGCCATCGCCTCCAAAATTACTCTTGGGAAACTTTCGACGCGAGAAGTACAAACAAAAATATCAGCCGCTTTGTAATATTTTCCCGTCTCCCCAGTTTCCGGGACTACTGTCACCCTTTCCCGCAACTCTTCTGGCAATTCCCCCACCAAATCGGCTAATTTATTGCTGTAAATACTCGGGCGATCGCCCACAATAAAACACCTAATTTTTTTGTGCCATTTGTCAGGTAAAAGCGAAAGTGCCTTAACTAAATCCTGCTGGCCTTTGCGTTCGCATACCGTTCCCAGTAGCAAAATTACCACATCTTCCGCTGCAACACCTAAAGTTTTTCTAGCCAATTCAGAATTCTCTGAATTTTCCAGTTTGCTCAAATCTAAGCCGTTGTGAATCACTGTAAAATTGTGGTGGCTGTTGAGAGGTAAATACCTGTCCCGCGTTGCATCCGCCACAAAAATCACCTTGTAAGGAAAGCGAAAACATTCCAAAGCTCTCGCCGCAATCTCTGAACCAAACCTGTTAAAATAAGTTTGCCAAGGTTCGCTTTCGTGCACGTTCCACACCGCCGGAATTCCGATTTCCTGCGCCGCATCAACTACAAAAAAGTTTTCTAAAGTATTGGCATAAATTGCATCTACTTTTAAACTTTCAATTTCTGTGCTAAAACTGCGGATAGCTTCATCATAAGCATCGCGCTGGTAGATGTGTTCGAGGGGATTGTCGCGCACAATGACTTCAATTCCCTGCTGTTCGTAAGCTTGACGCAGAGGCCCCTCTGTTGTGCAAAGTACGATCGGCTTAATCGCACCCTCAGCCGCCAATTTCACCGCAATTTCGTACTGATGCAGCGGCGCGCCCGTAAAATCCAGCGAATTGCTGCACATCAAAACCCTAACAGGATGAATCGAACTATTTGCTACTGACAACAAACCAGAATCAGCAAATTGTAACTCTCCCTTATCCCTTCCATCAGTGACATCCGTTAAATCCGTTAAATCCGTGACATCCGCTACAAAATCCGCTGCTAATCTTCCTTCTTCCTTCTTCCTTCTTCCTTCTTCTTTCTTCCCTCTTCCTTCTTCCTTCTTTCCCTCTTCCTTCATAAAAACCCGTCGGGGTTGAATATGAAAATACTCATCTTCCAAAGATAAATGAGGACTGTAAAAACTATCATTTTTCCCCGCATACTTGCGCCTAAAAGCCGCCATTTCTTGAGGATTGTCAGTAAAACCCCTAGAAGTTCCCTCTTTGTGCAACAACTCCGCATCGGGACAGTAGACGCACCGATAGCCCCGTTCTAACAAGCGATATCCGTAATCGACATCATTGTAAGCAACAGCAAAATTATCCTCATCAAAACCGCCCAATTCTAAGAACAATTGACGCGGAGTAATTGTGCAAGCGGCTGTTACCGCAGAGTAATTTCGCGTTACCATCGCTTGAGAAAGATAGCCTCGATTTTCGCTGTTCATCAGCTTAAAAGCGTGACCCGCCAAACCGTGATGCAGCCCGTGAATTACGCCCGCGTGCTGAATTCTGCCGTCGGGATATAACAGCCTCGCGCCGACTGCACCCACGCCAGGGATTTGAGCGTATCCCACCATTTGACTCAGCCAGCGCGGGTTAATTACTTCAGTATCGTTGTTCAAAAACAAAACATATTCGCTATCAACTTGTTCGACAGCGCGGTTGTTAATTGCTGCAAAACTAAACTTGCCTCCAGGATTTTTGATTCGCAAAACTTGACAATTTAATTGCTTTAAATATTCCAGAGTTTTTGGGTCGTCGCTTTCGTTGTCGATGACGGCAACTTGATAATTTTTATAGGTTGTAGTTTCTAGAGAATCCAGACAGGCTTTCAGCAATTTAAGCTGATTTTTAGTAGGAATAATTACCGTTACTGATGGGCCATTATCCGGGAAATCCTGGGCAAATATGCCCAAATTTTCTTTAATCGCCCAGGCATGCTGAGCGACATTGCCGTTAATTTTGCGGCGGTTTAGTGCGTCTTGAATGGCTTTTTGACCGGCGGCAAAACTGGCGGGTTTCGCGGCCCCAGATACGGCTGTAGAACCTGGTGCGGTTCGCCAGTGATACAGGACTAGAGGCAGGTGGGCGACGCGGCGAGAAATTTCGGTAGCTCTTAAGGCAAAATCGTAATCTTGCGAGCCTTCAAAACCGAGCCGCAAGCCGCCTATTTGTTCAAAAATTTCTTTTTTTACGGCGCACAAATGACCGAGATACATATAGG
>JARCMA010000568.1 GCA_030248405.1 Microcoleus sp. MP8IB2.171 | reverse complement strand
GGGAATTCCTACAGATTTATCAGCAGCTTGTCAAGTAATTGCCAGCGGTCAAGTTCGGCTAATAGACTTGGGTTGGGTGAACGGCCAGCATTTTTTTAATGTGGCGAGTTTGGGATTGAGCGTGCAAATTACCCAGCGATTGACTAAAGAATTTAAGCGCCGCTGGGGAATTTTAGCTTATGCTTTTACAGCTTTGCAAGTAATTTTGGAATCGCGACCATTCAGAGCACAAATTATAGTTAAAAACCAATCTTTTAATGTTAAAACTATTCAAATCGCCATTGGAAATGGCCGTTATTACGGCGGAGGCATGACAGTTGCCGAGAATGCCACAATCGACGACAGAAAACTAGATTTGTACAGTTTGGAAACAAAAAACTGGTGGGAAATCATTGCTTTGCTGCCGGCTATGAAACAAGGCAATCATACCAGTCGGCCTAACGTTCGCACATTGGAAGCTCAAGAAATTGAGGTTAATACTAGCAAACGCCATCCGATTAATACCGACGGTGAAATCACAACTTACACGCCGGCAACATTCCGAGTGATTCCCCAAGCTTTAGCAGTTATAGCTCCTTCATAACTCACAACTAATATAATTATGTTGTGGAACAGGCCGGAAAGCCTGTTCATATATTAGCCACGGGCAAGATGCCCGTGCCACAATTAATCAATTAATAATCGCCTCCAGCGCCGTATTGCCACGCTTCAACTAATCGGTGAAAATAGTATTGCTGTGTCGGCGCTAAATTTTTTACCTGCGGTTCTACGGCTTTCCCCAAAGGCTGCAATCCTGTATAAATCCCTAAATTTACATAATGAACCATCCAATCGAGCAAATTAGCTATTCCAACCTGCGGGATAATTTTCATCACTAATCCGGGATGGCTAATTGCTGTTTTAAACAGAGTTTGTGACAAAGCCGGAAACAGCACGATATCTTGAAGAAACGGTTTGAGTACAGGTTCTCCCAACTCTTCCATTACCTGAAAGACGGTAGCCAAAAGTTGATTGATTTGATTGGGGTCTATTTTTTGATTCATCGCAGCACTCATCGAACGCTGAAACAACCAGGTAACTGATAGATTCGGTTGGTAGGGTTGCAAAAGTGCCAGGGAATTTTTGCTGAGACTGTCGCTTGTCAAAGCTTCCTCAATTCCTAGAGTCAAGCGTTTGAGGTGGCGCACCATTGCCCCGAAACCGCCGAAGCTGAGCGGAGATTGGCTACCGCTGCTGTCTCCGACTGGGAGTATGCGATCCCAAGGCGTTTTTAGAGGACTTTGACGATAGCAGGGGAAGAATCCGTAGAGTGCTCTTTGGAATTTTAACTGTTCGAGTTCGACGTTTTGATATTGGGGAAGCAAGCGTAAATAGTCTTCAAATAATGTTTCTAAACTGAATCTTTCTGTGTCGGCGTCTATGTAGGTAAATAAGTAGGTTGTGCGACCGTCTCTGGCTGGAAATGCTTCCCAAAAATATTGGCACTGATTTTGCATTGGGGTGAAGGATGCAAATATATCGCCAGTGTCGTTTTTGGGGTATCCTTGAGCGCAACTGCCGACTACTAAACATACGGCGTCGGGTTTTTTGCCTTGTCTTGCTTGGCGGACAATGGGCGAGAAATGTCCCATTGCGTCTAATAATAATCGGGTTTTAAATAAATTTGTAGCAGGTTGTGTATCGGTATTTGCCGATTCTATCAAGACTCCATCAGGGTGAATGGTTGCTGTTTTAAATGGTGTATTTTCAAATAGCTTTCCCCCAGCTTGGAGGAATCGCTGCTTGAGGGTTTCGAGGAGGTAAACTGGGTCGA
This sequence comes from Microcoleus sp. MP8IB2.171, assembly GCA_030248405.1. Taxonomy (GTDB): domain Bacteria; phylum Cyanobacteriota; class Cyanobacteriia; order Cyanobacteriales; family Microcoleaceae; genus Microcoleus. Next base: position 967 of record JARCMA010000568.1, on the reverse strand, counting down.
TTCCGATGTTTAGTACGTCGCGCACCCAGATGTCGGGGGTGTTGGCAAAGCTGATGCGGGCTGGGTTGTATTCAGTGGCTATGGCCTTTTCTATCTCTTCAACAGATAGCAGATTTAGTTCTAAGAATGCGTCTAATTCTTTACGAGAAATGTTCCATTCTTGATCGCGGCCTCGCAGGGTGCCACGTTCGAGCAAGGCTACTCGCCAACCCCGCACGGCTAAGGCTGTACCGATTAATATTCCTAGGGTTCCGCCGCCGATAACTATGTCGAAGTCGAGGGTTTCCAGGGGTTGTTGGCTGTGTTTGACTGCTTGAGGTGCTGGTGCGGTGTTTTGTTTGAGGTTTTCCCAGAGTCGATCGACCTTTCGCAGGCCTCCGAGGGCGTCTCCTGGCAGTTGGGAGAGGATTTGTTCGGTGAGGGACATCGGGTTTTAGTATTAAACAGTGGTGGATTTTCTATAATTTAGCTTATAAGCTGGTCTGCATTTAAATTTAACTTTTCGGGCGGGCAGGATGCCCACCCCACTTATTTTCTTGAAATTCTTGTGGGATGGGCTTTGAGCATCGCCCGAAATATACAATTTATAATTACAACGAGAAACCCGGTTTCTGAAAAAAAACCGGGTTTCTATTCCTCGTTGGTAAGTCTGGGGAATTATCTTCAATCAGCCGTGCTTAATTCTTCAACTCGCAGCCGATCGCACAAAATTCGCTCGCACACTATACCACCCGTATCCGCACTCCTGCAAACTTCTAACTGAGCTTCCGGCAGCGCTTCAAACAAAAAACGTTCCCCCGGAAACACCGTCCGCTCAAAATACCAATTAGGAATATTTGTAATGCGAGCGATTTGCACTTTGCTAGTATTATTAAGATACCAACACAAAATGCGCGTATGACCTTCGGAAATTACCTGATTTAGTGTCAAATTCATTTTTTTAACTTGTTTGTGCAATTGTGCGAGC
>JARCMA010000074.1 GCA_030248405.1 Microcoleus sp. MP8IB2.171 | reverse complement strand
GTTGTGTGCCCTCAAAAGCTTTAATTCGATCGTCTCGCACTGTTGGCGATATCTGGGAAGCAAATAAATTTGGTGTTAATGTTTCTGACAGTGTAGAAGTGGATTTTGCCGCTGTGATGGAACGGCTGCGCCGCATCAGGGCGGGCATCAGCGATGTTGATTCTGTTCAACGATATCAGGAGAAATTAGGAGTCGATGTTTTTCTGGGTTCTGGTCGTTTTACTAGCAATAATACAGTAGAAGTTGCAGGTCAAACTCTCCGCTTTAAAAAAGCAGTAATTGCCACAGGTGCAAGGGCGCTACAACCACAAATTCCCGGTTTACAAGAAGCTGGATATTTGACAAATGAAACTGTCTTTAACCTGACAGAAAGACCTCAACGTTTGGCCGTAATTGGTGCAGGGCCGATCGGCTGCGAATTGGCTCAAGCCTTTCGGCGGCTGGGTTCGGAAGTCGTGTTGCTGCACAAAAATGCTCAGATTTTGGACAAAGAAGATGCGGATGCTGCTAAAATCGTGCAGCAGGCTTTTGTACGCGAAGAAATTCAACTAATACTAGAATCCCAAATAGAGCGCGTTGAGAAAACAAATGCAGGCAAAGTAATTTATTATAAATCTCAAGGTAAGGAAGCATCGGTAACAGTAGATGAAATTATTGTGAGTACAGGGCGATCGCCTAACGTCGAAGGATTGAATCTGGAGGCGATCGGCGTCGAATACGATACACACACGGGTGTATTTGTCAACGACAATTTGCAAACTACTAATCCCCGCATTTATGCCGCTGGGGATATTTGCATGAAACATAAATTTACTCACGCTGCTGATTTTGCCGCGAGAATGGTAATTCAAAACACTCTATTTTTCGGACGCAAAAAGCTCAGCGCTTTGACGATACCTTGGTGTACTTACACAGATCCGGAAATTGCGCGCGTCGGAATTGGCGATCGCGAGGCTAAGGAAAAAGGCATTGATATCGATACATTTTTAATTCCTTTCGATAAAGTCGATCGGGCAATTATTGACGGCGAAGAGGAAGGATTTGTGAAAATTCACGTCAAGAAAGGCAGCGATAAAATATTAGGTGCAACTATTGTAGCGCGACACGCTGGCGATATGATCAGCGAGATTACTTTGGCAATGGTTAACAATATTGGTTTAGGAAAGATTGCAAATGTAATTCACCCCTATCCAACGCAAGCGGAAGCAATTCGGAAAGCGGGAGATGCTTACAATCGCACTCGTTTGACTCCGTTTGTGAAAAATTTATTCAATAAATGGCTGGCTTGGACGCGATAAAATTGTCAAAAACCGGGCGGTTGAAATACGTTGTCTTCTTCAGTCCGCGGAGGCGGACATCGTTTGTGTAGGCGCGGTTTCAACCGCTGTCTTATCCGTTTCTGTTTCTGTTTCAAATGTAACGCCTTCATACAAAAGTTCTATGGGTAACTCAAATTCAATGCTGGATAAAGTGACAATCTCTCCGGCGGTATAAGAATAGTAAAGCCACATTTTACCCTCTCCCCGACAGTAACGTTCAACGTAAATTTTTTCAGAATCAATCAAGATATACTCTTGTAAAGTCGGAATTTTTAGGTAAGCAGTGAATTTTTCATCCCGATCCTTACTACTTGTACCGGGCGATAAAACTTCCACAATTAGTTTTGGATGTTGAATGAATTTACGGGCATTCATGTCTTGAGGATCGCAACTGACTATCACATCCGGGTAATAGTAACGGCTGCGAGGACTGACTTGCAATTTCACATCTGACACGTTGATCCGACAACCTCTAGAACGCAGATGAGGATACAAGTTTCTGTAAAAGTTAAGTGCAAGATCGTTATGGGGAATTGTACTACCATTCATTCCAAAGACTTCGCCATTGACATATTCGTAGCGAATGTCTTGTTGCGCTTCCCATTCGAGATATTCCTCGAAGGTCATTGTTGGGGGAATAGCTATCATAGTAAAATTTTGATTCAATGTTACTTGGATTATAGCATCGCGGGCTGGGCGATAAATCGCCCAAATCCATCCTCCGTCAAAAATCCCCTTCATCTACTTGAAAAACAGTCAATCCCAACGATCGCCACATATCAACAACTTGCTGGCGATCGTCCAACACAAACCTAACATTATATTTCCCTGCAATATGCTGCTGATAGATTTCCTCCTTCATAATCGCATCCTTCCTCATATCCCCAGTTTTCCGCAGATAGAGGCCTGCATAATTGACCTCGTATTGCCGTAACCATTGTTCAGTCTGAGGTTGACAGTCATCGGTTCTACCCGATACTACGATAATATTAACGGTAGACTGCCACTTGCGGACGGTATCTAAGACGGGCTGATTCGGTAAATCGCGATCGCACTTTGAAGCATCAAAAGGATTTCTACCGTTGAGAAGTGCCAGCGTACCGTCCATATCAACAATAATTGCATCCGGCAAATCCGGGTTATATTCCGGCGGCGCAACGGGAACCCGCACGTACTTATTGTACATCTTCATGATCACATCTTTGCCCACCGAATTAAGTCTTTTCAAATCCCGTTTAATACATTCCTCTACCGGAACTTGGAGGAAAGAATCATTAACTTCGACAACAGCTTTACCTTTAACCAACTCCTTGATATGCTCGATGTGATGCCCGAAATTAGTATCGTCAACAATGACGTGCTTGCCGCTTTCCAAAGCCATCAAAATAATCGTATCTCTCAACTGCACAATAAACTTTTCATTCGCGGGCGACCAATGAGAATCGTGAGCCATTTCCCTGAGCAAATCTTTATTGCTACGCACCCACTTTGCAGGTTCAGATAGCAGCAATTCCCGAGCAAATTGAGATTTTCCAGAAGCAGGTAAACCGACAAGAACAATAACTCTTTTCATGGTAAGTAGAAGGAAGAAGGAAGAAGGAAGAAGGAAGAAGGAAGGAAGAAGAAAGAAGAAAGAAGGAAAAAGGAAGAATGCTCATACAGCAAGCTTTTTAGCCACCTGTATCTTAGGTTTAATTAGGTGCATTTACTTCTTTATTCTGTCACCTAAATATAATGTTAATCTTCGTTCGTAGTGAGGATTTTAGTCCTCATTCAAGAAACGACTGTAGTCGTTACTACAATCCTAGATGGATGTAATCTAAACCCAATAGCTCCTCTATTTTATGGATCGTAACATCACGGAGAGCTTCTTTCACTCCCGCAACTCTTCGGGCCCGCAAAGAAAACAAAATCCCGGAATACGGCAAATGTTTCACAGCTAGTGCAAAATCTTTCTGAACTTCGATATGTTCGTGCTGTCGGTAAGCTTCCTCGATTTCTTCAACCAAAGATTGATATTTGTCCTTAACTTGTTGATACAACTCACTCCACTCAGGAAAATAAGCTAAAAACTCTTCTCCTTCATTAGTTAAAACAATTTCTATCAGGCGGCGGGTCGAAAACCCTTCGCGGAGATGAGAAATCGCGACATATTGCGGAGACTTAACTTTAACTCTGTTGAAGTTAGCATCGCAGATAATATACCCTTCCGAATCCATCGGATCTAAATGTTGAGCCGCTTCAATAACTTCTTTCCAGCTAGTTAAAGGATAGGATTCGACCAATTCCCATCCGTATTTATTAGCCCAAAGACTGGGGTCGGTTTCTAGCAGTGTTTGAGTGTTGCGAACCCCGTGCAGCACGATTTGATTGTTTTGTTGCGGGACAACTATTCTATTGTAAGGCGTCATCAACTCAAAGATAAAACACTGGTCGGTTTCTGCCGGTAATTGATATCCCAATTCTTGCCACACTTTCCAAAAAAGTTCGGCAAAGCTGAATCCAAAACCATTAACTTCGCCTGCCGCGTCGGGAGTGCCGCTAGATTGCACTCTCCATTCTCCTTTGTAAAAATACAGTACAGTCAGAGAACCGTCTAGTTTTTGGTAAACTTTGGCATTTCTCCAATCGATTGCAGCGGCGTGAATCTCTCCGTAATTAAAAAATTTGTCGTAGGGATAAGAAACTATCTGCCAATCTTGAGATGAATCTAAAATAATGCCTCGGCACTGCTGCACTATCTTTTCGCCCAAAGGAGATTCTATCTGCGAGTATTTCAGACAGACTATATCTGGATATTGGCGGTGGCGGGTAACTTTGATATGATAAGTTTCGGACAAAGTTTCTAATCCCTGCTGACGTAAATACTCTTGTAGTTCCACGTTCTCTTCCTAAATTTGTCTCCTTTTCTATTTTATCTGTAACTGCATATTTGAGGAATTTTGTAAAAAAAATTAAACTAGCTTTTTTGCGGAATGCCTATTTTTACTTTTGTATTTTGGAGTATCCTTGTCAATAGGTGAATGCCCTTCACCGAAAAACAGGACTATTTCGAGAGTAAGGAAAAAAATAATGAACAATAAATTATTACTTTTGGCGACTTCGGCGTGTGTATTGACTGTTTTAGTACCTGTATCGCGAGTTTTTGGTGCGGGCGAATTGTCGCAGCGACCGCCGGAAACCCAATCTGTTGCTGTAGCGGGTACTGTTGTTCCGGTAAGTCAAATTTTGCAAAAGTTAAAAGGCAAAACACAAGTACCAATTTTCCTCCCCAGCCGGCTTCCTATTTCGCAGAAGCTTTACTATCAAAGCCAAGCGAAAACGGACAGCTATACTATTTCTATGGAGTATACAGCAGATTGCCGAGGTGCGGGAGCTTGCTCTTTTGGGGAAATTCGAGGTCAGAAAGGCGGTGAGTTTTCTACCAAATTAGAAGGGGTAACTAAGACTTTAAAAAATGTTCAACTGGCTGACCGAGTGAAAGGAGTTTTTCACAATGGTTGCGGGGCTTACTGCACAGCAACTCTTGAGTGGAAAACTCAGGGTTTTATGTATACCGTAGCAATTAAGAACGGACGGGAATCTGATTTAATTTTAATAGCAAATTCTGCTATTCAAGCTCGGAAGCGTTAAGTTTTGTAGTCGGGGACGCACAACT
>JARCMA010000073.1 GCA_030248405.1 Microcoleus sp. MP8IB2.171 | reverse complement strand
TAAAAACTAACTCTGCTTAAATGTTTTGTAGGCACTCAATAATTATTCTCCAATATACCATATTCTACTAATATAAATTTTAGATGCGTTCGCCCTGAGCCTGATCTGACGAGAGAATTCGTAACTTGATTTGTCAGAAAATTTGGAGAAGCTAAAAGAAGATTTAGTCTCGATAGAGTGATGGCTAAACTGTCGGCTCTCCTAATTTTGTGGTGATAAGCAAACCGTATATCCTTACTCCAAGGGCATCATAGAATCACAAACAGTTGTGCTTGATACCATATACACCATAAACTCAGGAGAGCCAACTGTCTAATACTTCTCAAACAGCCATCGCCATAACTTTTCTGGTGATGAATCTTTCTGCCCTGCTACGGCAGGCTTTTTGGCTTTTTTCTGTCTATTTCAGAACAAACAACTTTTTTCAGGTTTTCTGCCTTTACTGATTAGCAAAAATCATGTTTACCCAAGAAATCTTTAATAAAACTTATCTCATCAACGTGATCGCGAATTCATTCATCTTTCTAAATGCTGTTTTCTGAATTTTTCAGCAAGCCCTAATTAGAAATTGGGCAGCGGAAATGGGCAATATCTCACATCTTGCACCATTCTCAAGAACAGGCAAGATGCCTGTTCCACAAAGAGTGAATTTTCTTGTGGAACAGGCATCTTGCCTGTTCCTAAACAAGTAATTGAGAATGGTGCAACATCTCAGTAATATCAAATACCGTAGCATCGGAATTATACCCTGCCAGCGAGCATTATCCTTGCTCCGGGTCACTCGATCGCATCCCGCTGGCAGTGCAATCAGAAAATTATTATTCTGATGCAAAGGTCAACAATATGAGTTATGAATTGTGAGTTGCGAGTGAAAAATCAAACACGATCTTACAAATTACCAATTACCTTCAAATTTTACATAAAAATCGGGGAAGATTCCGAGTTACTGCTGGCGTGACAAATGCGATTTTTGCCTTCGGTTTTGGCTTGATAAAGGGCGCTGTCAGCGCTGCGAATTAGGGTGTTGGGAGATTCCTGGGCAGAAGGAATCGCTGTCGCAATGCCGCAACTGAGGGTAACGTAGGCACCGATCGACGATCGTGCGTGGGGCAGTTTCAAGCTGGCGATGCCGTCGCAAATTTTCCGGGCGACAACGTTTGCCCCTTGGGCGCTGGTGTTCGGCAGCACTAGGGCAAATTCTTCGCCACCGTAGCGGGCAGTCAAATCCCCAGCCCGGTTGGTGACTCTGGCGATCGCCCCGGCAACTTGGCGCAAACAATCGTCCCCGCCCAGATGCCCATAAAACTCGTTGTAAAGTTTAAAAAAGTCGATGTCAAACATAATTAAAGACAGCGGCAGTTCCTCTCTTGCCAATCTGCGCCACTCTAAGCTCAAAACCCGATCAAACTGGCGGCGATTGGCAATGCCAGTCAGTCCGTCAGTAGTTGCCAGTTGCTGCAATTTTTGATTGGCTATTGCTAGCTTGCGGTAAAGTTGAGATTGTTCGATCGCGATCGCCATTTGATTTGCCAAGTGCTGTAAAAAATCTATTTCCCACTGCTGCCATTCCCTGACACCGCTGCAATTGTATGCTGTCAGCATTCCCCACAAACTCTTGCCATTTTCTGCGATCGAATCCGGCAAATTTTTACCCTGCGCCTGCGGGTTGCCACTCGCCTGGTGCCAAATATAATTTTCCGCTGCATCTTGATTTTTCTCGACTTCCCAAACAGTGGCTTCTTGTGTTTTGTTTGCCGTTTCCCAGTCGCCCGATTGCCAAATTGGCACGCTTATAACTGCTGTCATTTCACAATCTGCCAGCAATTCTTTGCAACTGCCAGCCAAGTCGGCAGCGCTGACATCTGCTATTGCTTGTACCGACTGGGATTCGACCAAAACAAAGCATGACACCGCCAAAGCAGCACTAATATTTTGGTTTTCAATATAACCGAATGGCAAACCGTCACCGGCGACGATCGCACCTTTTTGCTCTTCCCCATCGAGTTGAGACGCCCAATCCTGACAGCGATAAATTAAAACGCGGTCTGTTTTGAGAAATTGGCGCACTTCTGCGACGGTACTTTGGAGAATGCTTGCCGTGTCTATTGACGATCGAATATGTTCGATCATTTGTCCCAACAGCCGCTGTCGGAGAGCCTGCTGCCGCAATTGTTCTTCCATTTGCTGGCGTTCGATCGCGTAATGGATTGCCCGCACCAGCAGAGTTCTGTGAAATCTTCCCTTTACCAAACAATCTTGAGCGCCCCAGCGCAATACCGACCGGGCTATATTTTCATCATTGATATCTGTCAGCACCACAATTGGCAATGTGGGCCATCGCCCTTTCAAAACTGCGATCGCCTCGCTTCCCCTCAAGCTGTCTGACACTGACAAATCTAATAGTACGGCGTCAAACTTGTCTACTTCCAGACGCCCAACTCCTATCTCCAGAGACTTAACAGTTTGGAGAAGAAATAGAGACTCGCTGAATGACCCTAGAAGGTCTTCGATCATTGTCGGATCTCCGAGGTCATCCTCAACCAACAAAATTTTCAGACATTGGTTACGTGTTAACACAACTATAGCGTTCGGAGCGGGTCGAAGGCAACTTTTTTGTTTTGAGAGCGATACTTGCGATCGGCAAATATTTCGGCTGATCAAATTCACTATACACTCAAACTATGGATTTAGCGTATCCGCTCAATAAATAGGGGTAACAGCAAAAAAAGGTTCACAATCTAGACACAGCATGGTAGAGTATAAATCATGACGCAAAAAATATCTGCTGAC
>JARCMA010000567.1 GCA_030248405.1 Microcoleus sp. MP8IB2.171 | reverse complement strand
CGTTGTAACCTTTAGCAAAGTCGATCGCTTGATTCGGTTGTTTAAAAGCAGTGCGCGGCCCTGTTCCCAAAGCTGCGGCGCGAACTCGGAAAAATTGTTCCACATCAAAGAAAAACGGGTCTTCCCGTAAACCCGCAAATACAGTCAAGTTAGAACCGCCCACAGGTACTGTATTCAAAACAGCATTAGAATTCAGCGGAGTTGTGGCAATTAGCCCGCCGTTAACTGTAGTCTTAGCAACAGTCTCCGAGCCACCGCGAACAACAGTTACAGCTACCGCTTGCATACCTTTATTGTTAGGCGGACTGAAGGCAAACCGCAAGATAATATCAGAGCGTCCAGTAGGTGTAGAATTCACGTCACCTACCTGCGTGATGTGAAATTGGTAGAGGGCTGTAGTGCTGAAATAATATTGATAACGGGCTACAGACCGGGGATTTGAATTCATGGTAAATACTAAATCCCCGTCCGCAGCACCGGAGTTTTGGTCTTTTTCGCGATATACGTACAGGTCGGTTAAATTGACAGCGCGACCTTTGATATCTACTTCGCCGTCGTCGTGGTCGGAAGCGGCAATTATCCCAGGAGTTAATACAACAATTAGAGCTACTTCAATAGCTAGTATGGTTCGGCGAAGTTTTTTTGTGATCTTCACAGTTAGCACCTTTATTTCAATGAGATTTTTGCACAAACCAATGGTCAATAACCCGCATTCGCGGGTTTTACTTTTGTAGCAACAGGTTGAAATCTGTCAACCTGTCGGGCTTTTGCGCGGTTGCTGAGCCTTCTCCTATTGGTGGTATACGAAGGTTTGGCAATTTTGGATCTGTGCTGCAAGATTAATTTATGTAAAAAAGTGCGTTATTGAGGATTTACTCGTTCCCGGACTATTATTGAGAATGCCGGATCGGAGACAAAGCCTCCCTAGATTTCAGTGGAGGCAGATCCTTGCTGATATGAGTTCCCACGCTCTTCTTGGGAGCGAGCGAACCGAGCTTAGGAACGAGTGAATGGCGCGGTTTTGACTGTTCAGGCTCCGGGCATTTATTCGTTGTACATAAAGCGGATTGCTAAGTGTCAAAAAAATTACTAATTAGGTGGTAAGATTCAGGATAACTTGAGATTTTTACAATTCTAATCACGACAAAATTAGCCAGAAAAGGCATACTCCAGCTTGTACCCGCAACTTCAAACTTATAATTATGTTCTGTAGTGATATACGCCGAATTTTTAATTTTGGATCTGTGCCGTCAAAACAAAAATTTTTCGGTACACTGAGATGACAGGCCAAAAGTCAAGCGATGAATCGCTGCTCTTAGTGCAGATTGCCCGGAAAGACCAAACGGCATTAGCTAAACTTTACGATCGCTACGGTCGTCCCAGTTACGCTCTCGCTTACAAAATCCTGGGTTCGGTAGAAGAAGCTGAAGAAGTAGTCATCGATGTTTTTTCCCAAATTTGGCAAAAAGCAGCAACTTACGATCCTTCTCGCAGTCGAGCAGATACCTGGTTGTTCATGCTTACCCGCAGTCGTTCCCTCGATCGGCTCCGAGCGATGCAGCGAACAGTCCGGGCTGCTGAAGCTTGTCTGGAAGATGCGAAAGTACCCATTTCTAGCGTTGCAGAACCGATGGAAGATGCAATGTTTAAAGAACGTAGCGAACAAGTCAAAGCAGCCTTAGAAAAGCTGCCAAAGGAACAGCAACAGGCGATCGAACTCGCCTACTACCAAGGGCTGACTTGCGCGGCGATCGCGGCTAAAACTGGTATCCCGACAGGTACAATCAAAACTAGAATTCGGTTGGGTATTTCCAAATTGCGTCAAGCTTTGAGCGAACAATTTTAGATTGTCAAAAAACAAAATTTAAGTTGTTTAGCATCAATCTAAAATTCTGGCATCTCCAATCATCCATCTTGAGTGCGAGGGCCGCAGACCAATCTCAAATTTAAAATCAACTTAGGCTGAATTACAATTAATGGCAGAAAACAGATGGAAATGATGCCAGACGAGGAGTCTATCATCCTTGCAGCCCTTCAAGCTCTCGATACCCTCGACGAGTCAGAACGCGGCGCATTTGCAGAGAGATTGAAAGAGTCCGCAGAACTTACAAGTGAATTAGCGGCTTTTGAATCAACAATTGCCGCGATCGCGTACACAGCCCCCCCAGTTCCCGTCGCCCCCGACCTCAAAAACCGCCTGTTCCAGCGCATAGCCGAACTGCCGCCAACCCCGACAGAATCAGTCAATTTAAAGCCCATTGTTACCTCCCCAACGGAGAACAATGCTCCATCTTTAATCGTGCGATCGCACGATGTCAAATGGAAATCTTATGAAGTTCCGGGAGTTTCGTTCGGCAAGCTTTACATTGACAAAAAAAAGCGCGAAATTACCTGCTTGATGCGATTAGAACCTGGAGTAACATTTCCCCTCCACCGCCACGCTGCCTCCGAAGAAGTGTTTGTATTAGAAGGAGACTTAATTGTAGAAGGGGAAATTTGCCATCAAGGTGACTACATTCGATCGGTTCCCGGTTCCACACATTCGCCCCTCACACAAGGAGGATGTTTGCTGTTAATGAAAACTTCCCTAGACAACGAAATGTTCGTCTGATATTATTTTTGTTGAATTGCCGACAGCTTGGAGGGCTGGTTTATGTAAATTTTGAGTTAGAATTATAGATTGTTGGTGAAACCAGCCCTACAATTATTTCGGTTAATTTACCGGACACGCTCTGACTCAAGAACACCGCTTTTATCTGCATTCTGCGGTTAAAAATCCTAACTATATCACGTAATTCCAATGCTAAAATACTCGCGTATAACTGCTGTTTTGTCCGCCGTTATTATACAATTTGTACCCAGCGACCCAAGCGCGATCGCCCAAGAACGCGAAGGATGTTTTCTTGTTAATTCAGTGGGAGAAGTAATTAACTTAAATTTGTTGTGTTCGCCTCAAGAATCCGACATTAAGCTGACAGGAAACGATGGGAAATTTCTCGAAGACTACAAACGCTTAGCAAAAAGCTACTCTCCCGAAGCAACGGATAATTTACTGCAAGCAATCCAAAGGGCGCCTGGTCAAAAAATTGCGGCCGCTAAAAGAATGTGTGCGGAAGCAAAATCGGGAGTTTCTCTGCCGGAAGTTAAATTAAGAGCGATCGGGCAAGCTGCGAGTATCGAAAATCCCACTGTCAAAGAAAGTTTTCTTGCGGATGCCGATATTATTACCACCCTTGCAGCCAACCATTATTGCCCGGAATTAGCCAGTAAGTAAATACTAATGTAGGGGCAATTAAGGAATTGCCCCTAGATGAAATTACCAGCATTTTAGAATCATTCCAGTGGTTCGACTAGCTGAGTAATATTGTCGATACCAACCACATGAACGATTTGACCGGGGACAAGAATTACTTCTTGCTTGCACCTTGCGGGCCAAGAAGTGGCCTGAAAATGAACGCGACCAAGGCAATGAGGTCGAATTTCTTCCTCTACGATCGCTTCTTTGTCGAAATTCTCAGCTTGGTCAACACCTGGGACAGGCTGTTGCCCAGAAATGGTTTGGCCAAAAGCGATCCTGTTGAGCACGAGTGCAAAAGGAGCCAGAGCTCTTGCAAGTAAATTTGGCGACTTGAGTTGTATCATGGCACTAAGTTAATTTTATGTTCGCCACCTCTGTTTTGGTTTACACCAGACCGAGGTGGTTTTTTATATTCTCCTATTTGTGGATAGTGACTGTCAAGCACTATTGTATTAAAATTTTACAATGTCTAAAGAATAGACAGTTAAATGCGTTATCTTAAGTAGGAAGAGCAAAAGGTCGATCGCCCAACGGGTATCTGTAGCAAAAGTTCCTTGCAGTTTCAGGACTGACGCACTCCGACAAAGAAACCGGGTTTTTTACGGGATTTGGGCGCTGCAACGCGTCTTTCTGTGAAAAAACCAGGTTTCTGACCACCCGTGCGTCAGTCCTAAGTTTCGTTGTGGGAAATCTTGGCAGTGCGGGGAAGCTGGTAAAATATGGAGTTTAGAAAGTGCGATCCCCCCTAATAGCGTATAAATATTAGACAAACACTATGTGTAGATCGGGGAACAGTCCAGTTATCCCTGCGTCCAAATCTTCCAGAGGGCAACAAATAGCCTGAAACTATTACCCAGTTGTGTATAAATCGAGTACAATCGATTCCCGGGGGTAGCATCTAGTACACCTCAGAAACCTGCAATCAGCGCGAACACGGGGTTACAGCCCCTACTCCAAAGCAGTTTCTTTTTGCTTCACTCACCTCAAGAGTGCTGTAACATTCATAACAAAACAGATTATAGGTAATTATGACCGGCCCAAATCACAGCTTAGAAAAATATGAAGAGGAAGAAAATCGCTATTGGCAACAATTGCGTCAAGAATTTAATCGGTATAAAAGCGATTTAGACGTTACCAACGTAGAACTAGCAGAAGGTCTCGGCATCAGCCGTCAGCCGCTAGTATCATTTATGAACAACTCCAGCCATAAATTGCCAATTCGCAGGTCTAACCTGATGCGTCTGTGGGATTTTCTGACTGCGCCAGAACAAATTGATCGTAAAAATATTTCAGATGAAGCCAAGTCCAACCGCGAACAGTTGCGCGAAGCAGGCTCAAATAGCTTGCTAAAAGCTGCTGGATTTTTGCCGAGTTCAACAAATATGATTCTGGAAGTAGAACCCAGTAGACACCAACAATTGCAGCGAATTGCTTCTCGGCTTTGTAATTTGCAATTCACAGAATTTACTGACTTTATTAAAATCACCGAAGCTATTGAAAATGAAATCGCAGCCAGGTATTATCATGTTTCAATTCCTGATGAAAAACCCATCATTGATGGTTACGCATCTTTAGAAAAGATAGACCTTATTGTTCAGCAGTGGTGGCAGGATCGCATTCACTATGAAAAACCCAGTCTAAAAATGCTAGAGGGTATGAAAGAGGCAATCACTAAACTCATAGCATTGGGCAAATCAGAATTTAATAAAGCCGAACTTTTCGAGCTATTTCTGTGCATCTTAGAGCACGAGCAGACTACTGCTAACATGAATAAGTTTTTAAGAAAAATTAGAGTGACAGAGTGCCAATTTAAAACACTAACATTTTCTGTGGACGAAGAGACTGATGATTTAGGTACGAAGCAATTGTTAAAAAATGCAGGAATTAGAGCAGAAAGGTACTTAAGAGGTGACTTATATCCAGAAATTTCTGACACAGCGATCGAAGTATCTGTTACTTGCAACTTTGGCAAAACCAATCAAAATGTATGCTGGCAATATTGCTCCTCTGGGACTTACTATGACAATATGCTAGCTGCTGTCGCTAGGGGAATGGGATACCGATCGAATCTTAAACTTGTAGATATTGCTTCCCAGGCATTAGGTAGAAAAGAAGTTACAGCTAGATTGGTCAAAGCCTCAGCTACATTAAAGGATGAAGAAAAAAACAATCAAGCTGGCAAATTTTATCAGGGAGTATGGATCGATTTAGATACGATTACAAGCGTTCTACAATCACTTGTCTCCGCAGCCAGGAGTTGGCTGTCTGAAAATTTGCTCGCCGATGAGCTTTGCAAAAGTTATTATGAAGTTTGCGAAGCAGTAGCAGAGATAGAAAATAGTTTGACTTACTGTCAGAAATTGACGAGTGGCTATGTCTTTCAGATTGATCGCCGTTTGAAGGATCGGTCTGTTAGAAGTTACTTAAAAGAAGCTATCGAGCAAATTCAGGAAATCCAAAAAACCTATTTAAAAGCTCACCCAATTTTTAGAGAGTTTTATGCAAGTGATTTAGAACGCCAATTGTGTATAGCTAATTTAATGTTAGCGCGTTCAGCTCACATTCAAATCAACATGACAGAAGCGGCAGAATCTTTATCAGAAGTTGGGTCTGCGTTGAATGGAAACAGTCAAATATCTGAATATAAACCTGTTGTCATTATGTACAGACTCGAAGAAATGTTGCACAGATTTTTGTCAGGCGATCGCTCTTTTATAGAACAGAAGCAATGGCAGTCTCCATCGTCCAGCTATAATATTAATTATTGTTTGGATGAACTAAAAACCTACATCAAAGAAGGAAATTCAAAATACGGCAGTTATCCAGGACGTTTTGATTTTGATGTATATTTGTGTGCGTCAGAAATTTTTGCCCGATCGGCTAGATTGGATTTCTGCTCGGAATTAGAAAGTGTCCAAAAGCTAGACACTGCTGCTGAAAATTTTTTGATGGCAGCATACTATTCCTCAAAAATTGGTTTGAGACTTAAAGCCGCTCACTTACTCGCCAATGCCAGTCGCGTCTACTGTAGGTTAGGAGATGGCGATCGAGCTGAAAAATTAGCTGCTCTTACAGAAAATATCATTAAAGCAGAAATTAAGCCCACAGATGTGTTTAGTTATCAGAAAGCAATTCTAGCAGAGGTGAACATAGCCAGAGGTGAAAGACTTTTGCTAATTGATTGCTCCTTTACAGAAGCATTGAAGATGTTTTTTAAGTCACTCAAAGGTTCAATTTATTTAGGATTTACCAGACTAATTGCTCAAAATTTTTACAATGTTGCGAGAGTATGTGAAAAACTAAAAACCTCTAAGCTTAAATTTTCAATGCTGTTGGCAAAATACTTTGACAAACAACACTTAGAAGCATTTGACGAAAACAAAGGATGGGAAAAAACACAAGTTGCTACCGATGCGATAAAATTCTTAAATAACCTCGATTCTAATGCTGATTGGGGAACAATTGCTAACCAGTTCAAAGATGAGGCTAAAAGTATATGGCATCAATGCTTTGAAGAAGCTAATCCGGGAAAAGAGGGAAATCACCCGGTTGAGGAGGCGATCGACAATTACAAATTTTTGTGCAAGTTAAAATAGATGAAACATTTAAAATCAAGTTCCGCCGACTTGCGGGATTTATTCAAAGACAGCATTACAGTTAAATACCTCGCGGAACCGTTGAAATCTGTCCCCGCTTGCGAAGATGCAGCTAAATTGCGATCGTGGATGGAGGCCCGCGATTTTGACGTGCTCGGTATCGAAGAAAATGGCACGGTTTGCGGCTATGTAGAACGATCGCACTTAATGACAGGCAAGTGCAGTGACTACCAGCAAATTTTTCACCCCTCCGAATTAATCGCCGCCGCCACTCCTTTGATGGAATTGCTGCCGCTGCTTCGAGAAAAACCGAGATTATTTGTATTGGAAAGTAACAGGATCAACGGGATTGTTACCTGTGGCGATTTGCAAAAAGCACCGGTGCGGATGCTGCTGTTTGGATTGGTGACGCTTCTCGAAATGAATTTATTGCGAATCGTGCGGATTTACTTTCCCCAAGATTCTTGGCAAAAATTGCTTAAGGGCGATCGCATCTTAGCCGCAAAATACCTTTGGGAATTGGGGCGATCGCGAAATGAAGCAATTGACTTAATCGATTACCTGCAATTTTGCGACAAGCGAGATTTAATCCTGACTTCTGCGGAAATAGTCGATCGGCTGGGGCTCAAATCCAAACGCTACGGGGAGCGTTTTTTAAAGTCAGCAGAAGCATTGAGAAACAAATTAGCTCACGCTCAAGATTTAATTAACGGTTCTTCTTGGCCGGAAGTAATTTTTTTAGCCCAGGAAATAGAAGCACTTTTGCAGCGTTGCGAAGAAATTGAAATGGCCGCACCTAATGAAGTAGAGAGCATTTAATCCTAGTCTTTTAGAGAGATATTTTGTTTGTTGAGTCGCCATTTCAATCGCCTATTTTGATAGAGGAAGGTGCGCTTCGGCGCACCCTACATTTAGTTTTTAATTTTTAGTTTCCTGTTAGTATACTGAGGAACCCAGCCTTGAGCAGTGGTGTAATACTGCAAGGCTTTCAAGTACAGCGACGGAGTGAGATAAAACCAATGTTCGGTATTGGCAGGCACTTTAATGTATTCTTCAGCTTGCAGCATTAATTGTACCTGAGAGCCGTTAGAATATACAAACCCAAAAACGCATTCCCCAGCTAAAATGTGAAGAACTTCTGCATCTGTGTGGGTATGAGTGCGATCGCTTTGAGTCATCAGCGCGTAAATCTGCTGCGAACCTGGATGCAGCACTTTTAAGTCGCACCACCGATATCCGCTGACGCGCTTAAACTGTTCAAACTCGCTATTAAATGCTGCGAGAATCTGCTGTTTTTCTGTAACATTGAGAATGTCTTGAACTAGCAGTTCTTGAAACGCCGGATTTTTGTTTGTGGGCAGGGAATCGATCTCAATATTTAAAACTGCCAGTTGACTCGCGATCGCCCGGATATCCGTATATGTTCTACCGTCTTCTAGTTGCAGGACAGCCATATTACCACCTAATGTGTTGAGCTTTGAGGGAAATTTAGTTTCCATTTTTAAGCTGCTGTTTTAAGCTTTCGTCAAAAACTAAACTCCTGCTTTTTTTCAATAATAGCCGATCGCTAAAATCCTATATCTACCTTCATAATCATCAAAGAATTACCACACATGAGATGATTTGTTGAGTTATTTAAGTTTTATTTCTAATTCTCAGAGTCGGGCTGGGAATGCAGATCCATAGGCTGTGGCTATTTTTTAGGGTTCGATGTTTAAACGGGCGATCGGTAAAACACCGCCTACAGCATGAAAAGACAGAAACACAGCCTCAATCTATAAAATTCCGGTCAGATTAGCTTACAATACAAGACTAAACCTCAAAATTACGGCGCAGCCTAATTGCTGCTACTTTTATGTCTCTACCTATAGTTGCTATTATTGGACGCCCCAATGTAGGCAAATCGACGATCGTCAACCGTTTAGCCAACAGCCAAGACGCGATCGTCCACGACGAACCGGGAATCACGCGCGATCGCACTTACAGACCAGCATACTGGGGCGATCGGGAATATCAAGTCGTAGACACCGGCGGGCTAGTATTCGACGACGAGACAGAATTTTTGCCTTTAATTCGCGAACAAGCAATGGCCGCCCTCGCAGAAGCCAGCGCAGCCATTTTCGTAGTAGACGGAAAAACCGGACTCACAGGCGGCGACGAATCAATCGCATCTTGGCTGCGGGTGCAAAAAGTCCCCGTCATTCTCGCCGTCAACAAATGCGAATCGGAAAACACAGGACTCACCCAAGCAGCAGACTTTTGGACATTGGGACTGGGAGAACCTTACCCCATTTCCGGGATTCACGGTAACGGCACAGGTGAATTGCTAGACCAATTAATGACTTACCTTCCCACAGAAGTAGAGCCAGAAGTAGATGAAATAAAAGTAGCAATAATCGGTCGTCCCAACGTCGGCAAATCGAGCTTGCTAAACGCATTTCTCGGAGAAAACCGCGCCATAGTCAGCCCAATTTCCGGCACAACCCGCGACGCAATTGACACCATAGTAGAACGCAACGGTCAAACCTACCGCCTGATCGACACAGCCGGAATTCGCAAAAAGAAAAACGTCGAATATGGTGCCGAATTTTTCGGAATCAACCGCGCTTTCAAAGCCATCCGCCGCGCCGATGTCATACTGCTAGTCATTGACGCAATTGACGGCGTTACTGATCAAGATCAAAAATTAGCCGATCGCATCAGCCAAGAAGGTCGAGCCTGCATCATCGTCATCAACAAATGGGATGCCATAGAAAAGGACAACGACACCATCTACGAGTACGAAAAAACAGCAAGAACTAAACTGTATTTCCTCGACTGGGCAGAAATGATCTTTGTCAGCGCCATGAGTGGACAGCGAGTTGAAAAAATCATTGAATTAGTAGACAAAGCCTCCGACGAACACAAGCGTCGCGTCCCCACCGCCGTGATTAACGAAGTCATAGAAGAAGCCACAAGCTGGCATTCAGCCCCAGTTACCCGCCAAGGAAAACAAGGCAAAATCTATTACGGTACTCAAGTGCGATCGCAGCCACCGACAATCGCCCTATTTGTCAACGATCCCAAAAGATTCACTGAAAATTACCGTCGCTACATGGAAAGCCAATTCCGAAAACACCTAGGCTTTACCGGTACACCAATGCGGCTGCTTTGGAGAGGCAAAAAAGTTCGTGCCACCGAAATGAGCACAACCAACAGAGCACTGCGCGTGAAGTAATTTTAGATTTTAGATTTTGGATTTTAGACTGAAGAAAAAACGCAATTTAATGATAAAATTAATGAATTGCGTTTTTTTGTTTAATCAAAAATCAAACAATTGCAAACTCCAAATGTCAAATACCCAATCGAAAATCAACAATCTTAAATCCCCCATGAAAAAATCTAAAATCTAAAATCTAAAATCCCAAGATGGACGAACAAGAGTTTAAACAAAGAACGAAGCAGCTAGCATTGAGAGTTATTAAGCTAGTAAGTTCACTGCCAAAAAATACCGTTTCTGAGGTAATTGGCAAGCAGTTAATTCGTTCAGGAACTTCTGTAGGGGCTAACTATCGAGCAGCTTGTCGCGCTAGATCAACAGCAGACTTAATTGCCAAACTCAGAATAGTGGAAGAAGAAGAAGCGGATGAATGTTTGTACTGGATGGAGTTGATAGTTGAAGCTAAATTAGTAGATGTCGCTAATTTGAGGAGTATCATGTCAGAAACGAATGAAATTTTAGCGATGACAGTTGCCTCTATCAAAACTTTGATTGCTAAAAACCCAACAGCAAATCGCAAATAAAACAAGGTCAAATCCCCAACCAAAATTTCCAATCTAAAATCTAAAATCAAACAATCTAAAATCTAAAATCAAACAATCTAAAATCAAACAATCAAACAATCAAACAATCAAACAATCAAACAATCAAACAATCTAAAATCTAAAATCTAAAATCGCAAGATGGATTTACTTCGCTCGCTTCCTATCGGACTCTACCTAGAACAACCAATAACCTGGCTTCACCGCCTAGACTCCCGCGTAAAACTAGCCTGGTTGATGACATTTCTGATTGCGCCAATACTCGCCAATCCCATCTGGCGGTTGATGCTAGTAGGAATGTTAATCGTACTGACACTAACCGCAGCAATTCCCTTGCGGGTGTGGAAACAGCAAATGGGAATGCTGCTGCTATTCTGTCTATTAGTATTTTGCCTCAGCGCGATCGCCCCCGACGGACTCCCCTCAGAACACCAGCCCCGCATCCCCGCCGACGAATTAACCTTTTCCCAACAGCCCGCAACTCTTCCACCCCGTCAACAGCCCCAACCCTGGTACAAACCTTTTAACTTAGGCTCAAACTCCCCAATCCCCAATCCCAAAGCCCAAAGCCCAAATCAACTCCCCCAACCCACAAACTACCGTTACGTTGTACTCAAACAAGGCCCGATTAAAATCACCCGCAAATCCCTAGATTTAGCTATCAACGTCAGCACCCTATTTTTTACAGTAATTTACAGCACTAACCTCTACCTCCTCACCACAGCAAGCGAAGAAATCACCGCCGCCATTGAAAACTTAATGCAGCCCCTGCGCCGCTTGCACTGGCCTGTCACCGAAATAGCGCTAACATTAACGTTATCTTTGCGGTTCATTCCCCTAGTATTGGAAGAAATACAAAATTTAGTGCGATCGGTCAGAACCCGAGCGATAAACTGGAAAAAACTCGGATTTCGCAGCGCCGCTCAAGTGTGGTTGATGATAGCTGAGCGGCTGTTAGAAAACTTGCTCCTGCGAGCTGAACAAATCGCCAGCGCCATGAAAGTTCGCGGCTTCACCAGTCCCGATCGACACCGTGTAGAATGGCACCAGTTGCAATTGAAAATCCGAGACTGGATCGCCCTCGGCTGCTTGCTCGTCCTCTGGAGCGCCCGCTTGGTTTGGGGTTGGAACAGTTAAGATTTTAGATTTTAGATTTTAGATTTTAGATTGATTAGATTTGAGATTGAAGAATCTTGAAGAATTGGGAATGACTGATGAAGCTCGTGGTTTGGAGGACGGGCCTACATTTGAGTAAATTTTGTCTGGTACGCGACAGTGCTGCTAAAGTAATGGAGACGAGTATTTAGAGATTCAAGACTTTGAACATCTATCTTGGGACAGATATCGTATATATTCCCCGCATTCAAGCGGCATTAGACCGCTTTGGCGATCGCTTCCTCGAAAAAGTTTACACACCCGCCGAACAAAGGGATTGCGGGCAACTAAATTCTCAACACAGCAGCATTAAAGGTAAAATGAATCGAGTTTCCTGCAACCAACTAGCGGGGCGCTGGGCAGCAAAAGAAGCCGTTGTCAAAGCTCTAGGCACGGGATGGCGGGGAATACGGTATGCAGATGTGGAAATTCGGCGCTCCGAAAACGGTGCTCCAAATGTGCAACTCCACGGAACCGCAGCAGCACAAGCCTGTGTTTGGGGAAATTGCCAGTGGCAATTGAGCCTCAGCCACGACGGAGACTATTGCACGGCTACGGCGATCGCCCTTTGTACCCCGCCGTCAAACAACGCCGTCGGGCGATTCGCAAGCGAAACTTAAATCTAAAATCTAAATCTTTAAACTAAAATTGATCGATTGTGAGCGTGAATGACTACCGAAACTTACCTGAATCATCCAAACTTTGGCCTCCTCTTCAGGGTATCCCAGGTTGAAGACAGCCAAGAATTATTTACCACCCTATACGCCCAGCGCCTGTTTTTTTTGGTGACAAACGGCCCTGGCGGGCTAAGATTTGAACCAATCAGCCGCTCCGATGCTCGCCTCATGGTCGAAATTCGCCTGCGAACCCTGCGTCGCAGCGGTCAATATCAGGAGTACGACCAATTGCAGACCATTCACCAGCGCACGTTTCAATAACGAAAATCAGTAATTTGGTAATTGCTAACTGTCTTAATTTTCCTTCCCTCCCGTCAAGAGCGTTGAGCACCCATGACCATAGCCTCTCGAATTAACAGCATTCGCCAACACTTGCCCGAATCAGTGCGGTTAATTGCCGTTACCAAACAGGTACCGACTGATGCTATCCGGGAAGCCTACGACGCCGGTATCCGGGATTTTGGCGAGAGTAAGGTTCAAGAGGCTGCCGAAAAACAAAGCCAACTGCAAGATTTACCGGATATCAACTGGCACTTGATCGGCCACTTGCAAGCCAACAAAGCCGCCAAGGCCCTAGAGCATTTCCAGTGGATTCACTCTCTCGACAATTTAAAACTCGCTCAGCGACTTTCGCGCTTGGCGGGGGAAATTTCCTGCTCTCCCCAAGTCTGCCTGCAAGTCAAAATGTTGCCCGACCCGGACAAATACGGCTGGAGCGTTCCAGAACTGCTGGCCGACCTTCCAGAACTCAACAAATGTCAGCATATCAAAATTCAAGGTTTGATGACAATTCCTCCGCTGGGATTAGATGACTCGCAAATCCTAGAATTATTTAACAGCACCCGCGAACTTGCACAGAAAATCCAGCAGCAAAATTTGCCCTGCATTCAAATGCAGCAGCTCTCGATGGGGATGTCGGGAGATTATCATTTGGCAATTCAAGCAGGTGCTACTATGGTACGGCTAGGACAAACCTTATTTGGCTCTAGGAGGGGATAAATAATTGAAATCTTCTGATAAAGACAATGTGGGTTAAATATAGAATAGTCAGCCACCCGCGACTAACGCGCAACGCGAGTATAGTCGGGGCAGCAAAGTCGTGAAGGAGCGTGAATCATGAATATTTTTTCTAAACTGCGAGATTTTGTAGGCATCAACAATGAGCCTGAGTACGATGACGTGTACGACGAAACGGAAGGGGAGCGCTATCAGAACTTCTACCAAGCGCCTGAACCCAACCCCGCTGCCGTCGCAGCAGCCGAAGAAGAACGTCGTCAAAATCGTAGAATGCGAGAGCGGTCAGTAGTAGGATCGACAGGTATGGATGTCGTTGCACCAACCGGGGGAGTAGGGTCAGTAATGAATAACGTGATTGGAATGCCTGGAGCTATGAACGGGATTTCGGAAGTAGTAGTAATGGAGCCGCGCACTTTTGAAGAGATGCCGGCAGCAATTCGAGCCCTTAAGGAACGCAAGTCTGTGGTTTTGAACCTGACGGTGATGGACCCAGACCAAGCGCAAAGAGCTGTGGACTTTGTGGCGGGCGGTACTTATGCCCTGGACGGTCATCAAGAGCGAATTGGCGAAAGTATTTTCTTGTTTACGCCTAGCTGCGTGCAGGTGAGAACTCAGTCTGGTGTGGTTCACGAAGTGCCTCCTGCTCAAGGACGGCCCCGTGCTGCTGCTCCTGCACCGACAGTCTGGCCGGCAGAACAAGCTCCAATCGCTCAGTAGTCAGTAGTTAGTAGTCAGTTGACAGTGGTCAGTAGTCAGTAGT
>JARCMA010000566.1 GCA_030248405.1 Microcoleus sp. MP8IB2.171 | reverse complement strand
TGGAGGCGTAATAATGTGTAAAAAACTAAGGGTTGCCAGTCCCGCTGTCACTGTGGTAACTGCCAATGCCGACAAGCCAAAGAGATATTTACTGCGTTTCGGCGGCGACTGCAATGCTGTTAGCGATAGCAAATCCTGCAACACCTTAGCAGCAGATTGATAGCGATCGTTAAAGTGGTAGCGCACCATTTTATTCAAGATTTTTTTCAGCTTGGCGCTAATTTGCAGCATGGGGCGATCGTCACTTGAGTAGTGCCAGACGAGTTCGCCAGTTTTTTTATCATGCAAAAGTTCCTCAATCTCTAAACCAGCGATCGCTTGAATGCCGATGATTCCCGCAGCATAGATATCGCTGTTGAATCTTGGCTGATTTTTCCACTGTTCGGCCGGCATATAACCCTCTGTACCAACTGCGCGAGTTTGAGTGATGTTCCCAGACTCGATAGCCAAAGTGCTGATCGCTTTTACGGCCCCAAAGTCGATCGCTACAATTTTGCCGTCCAGCTTGCGCCGGATTAAGTTTGACGGTTTAATATCGCGGTGAATAATACCTTGAGAGTGGAAGCAATCTAAAATTTCTAAAATGTCCAGCAATAAATCAATGACTTGCTTTTCTCCTAACTTTTTGCCCGCAGCGAGTTCTTGGTTCAGCGGCTCTCCTTCAATGTATTCTTGAATTAAGTAAAATTTTCCATTTTCTTGAAAGCGATCGATTAACTTGGGAATGCGCGGACACTTATCGAGATCCTTCAGGGCTTTAGCTTCTTTTTCAAATTGGTGTTGTGCTTCCTCCAACAGTCGCGGATCGCTGGATTGAGGCGGCGGAATTTCCTTGACGACGCAGAGGCTGCCTAAAGCGTCGTTAGCCGTATAGGTTGTAGCAAAACCTCCCTGACCTAATCGATCGATAATTTGATAGCGAGCGCGCAGAATTTCCCCTGAATTGAGACACATAAATTTTTCGCTATTTCTCGACAGTCTGCACTCGTTGATGTTGATTTTACCAGAGATTAATTTAGTAAGGTGCGCCTAGCGCACCCTACTAAAGATATATAAGCAACGAATTAAAGCAGAGAACTAGCATTAATCAAACGGCCGTTTAAATCGGCTGGGGTCACGTTCAACACTGTACCCAACAAAGCATTAGTAAAACCGAATCTAATATTAGTAGCTTCCACGCGGCCGTTACCATCGGGATCGAGACTTCGCTGCGAGATGCCACCCTTGGCTAACAAACTCGTTCCCCCCGTTATAGTTGCAGGATTTATCAGCAGCAGTCTCGGATCGTTCAAGCTATAACTTACCTCTTCCAAGGAGATATTGCTGCTGGTAAATGCCACACTAATTCCAATCGAATCACTAGACTTATCAAAATCAATAATTACCGCGTCAGGAACTTCAATTCCAACTAATCTGCTTCCCGCTTGATCGACTCTCAAAACAAATACATCGCTCCCTGCACCACCTTGGTAAATATCCACCTCTCTGTCGCCAATTAAAGTATCATTACCGTCACCGCCCACTAACAAATCAACACCTTGTCCTCCGCGCAACAAATCATTTCCCGCACCCCCATCAAGGAAATCGCTATTTCTATCTCCTGTCAAGAAATCGTCGCCAGTTTCTCCCAAAACATCGTCATCATCTTTGCCACCGTAAATAGAATCACTGCCAACACCGCCTAACAGACTGTCTTTACCATCGTTGCCGAAAATCCGTTCTGCATCTGACGATCCCCTGACAGTATCATTGCCGCCCAGCATCCAAAGTCCCCCAGGAAAACTAGCAAGTTGTCCTGGTGCAAGTGTAATATTTTCAGAAGAATTGTCTCCTAACAAACGAGAGGTGTCTGAATTATCTGGAGTGAGTACCATAGTTGTAAACTTTGTGCGATGTGATTATGGATATTGTGCAATATTCTACAGTTTAGTAGGGTGCGCCAGAACACAGTTACTATGTCTATGGAGCGATCGAGCAATCGCTAGCGCACCCTACTAGACAGATTGATCCCTCCATCTTGGCACAAGCCTGATGGAAATACCCTAGATTAAAATAAAAGTTAAAATTTGAGCCGATGCCAATTATCTTAGTTGAAGACTTGAGCAAAGTTTATCCGGTAGCTATTAAAGAACCGGGACTTAAAGGCACAGTGCGGCACTTTTTTAGTCGCACTTACCGCAATATCAAAGCAGTTGAGGGCGTTTCTTTCTGTATTGAACCGGGGGAAGTCGTGGGGTTTCTCGGCGCTAACGGTGCGGGCAAAACTACTACGCTAAAAATGCTGACTGGTTTGATTTATCCGTCTGCTGGTACTGTGAGAGTGTGCGATCGTACTCCTTTTCGTCGGGAAGCAGATTTTCTGCAAAAAATCACCTTAGTGATGGGGCAGAAACAGCAGTTAATTTGGGATTTACCTGTGCTTGACTCTCTGCGAATCAATGCCGCTGTCTACGGCATTCCCGATACAGATTATCGGCGACGAGTCGGAGAATTGACAGAGATGCTGTCACTAGAAGGCAAGTTAAATCAGGCGGTACGAAAGCTTTCTTTAGGCGAACGCATGAAAGCTGAATTGATGGCGGCGCTGCTGCACCAGCCGGAGGTATTATTTTTAGATGAACCGACTTTAGGTTTGGATATAAACGCACAGTTTAGCGTCAGGCAATTTCTGCGAGAATATAACGAGCGCTATCAAGCAACGGTGCTGTTGACGAGCCATTACATGGCTGACATTACTGCTTTGTGCAAGCGCGTTTTGTTAATCCATGAAGGGCAATTAGTTTATGATGGCAGTTTAGACGGATTGCTCGACAGGTTTGCACCTTATCGGGAAGTTCAGGTAAAATTAGCTAAGCCGCTGGCAAAAGATAGTGCTTTTGCTTACGGAGATGTAGAATCTATTGAGGGACAATCGGTGCGGTTTTTGGTGAAAAGGGAAGAGTTGATGGTGAGTGTGGCGAAGATTTTGTCGGACTTGGATGTGATAGATTTGACAGTTACCGATCCGCCCATTGAAGAGGTAATCGGTCGCGTTTTCCGCACGGGAAAAGTATAATGTTGTTGGCTGGGTTTATTCTCAATAACAGGCAAGATATCTGTTGCACTAAAGTTTCAATGTTTTGTGGAACGGGCATCTTGCCCGTTGCTAACACCGAAAAATTGAACAGGCAAGATATCTGTTTCACTAAAGCTTCAATATTTTGTGAAACGGGCATCTTGCCCGTTGCTAACACCGAAAAATTGAACAGACAAGATATCTGTTCCACTAAAGCTTCAATGTTTTGTGGAACGGGCATCTTGCCCGTTGCTAACACCGAAAAATTAAATCTAAAATTGATATGACAAAATCCATCAATATTGCTAAAACTTTACTAATTACCTACTACGCTTATATGCTCGAATACCGGGCAGAATTGTTTTTGTGGGCGCTGTCGGGAGCTTTGCCGTTTATCTTGATGGGTGTCTGGATGCAGGCGGCCGAGACTGGTCAATTTGGGCTGAAGTCGATCGACTTTGCCCGTTATTTTTTAGCCGCTTTCATTGTCAGGCAAACAAATGTAGTTTGGGTGATTTGGGATTTTGAAAAGGAAGTAGTGCAAGGCAAGCTATCTAATAGATTGTTGCAGCCTCTCGATCCCGTATGGCATCACTTTGCATCTCACGTTTCCGAAAGGTTTGCTAGGCTGCCCTTTGTATTGGGATTAGTGCTGCTGTTTTTTGCACTTTACCCGCAGTCTTTTTGGCTGCCGAGTTTGGGCAGGTTTTTGCTATTTTTGTTGGTTATCATCTTGGCTTTTTGCTTGCGGTTCCTGATACAGTATACCTTTGCGCTGTTTGCTTTTTGGCTGGAAAGGGCAAGTGCGATCGAGCAATTCTGGTTTCTAATTTACCTGTTTTTATCGGGACTTATCGCGCCGCTAGAAGTGTTTCCCGCATCCGTGCGCGAAGTAGTTTTGTGGACACCTTTTCCTTATTTGATTCATTTTCCCGCTTCAATCTTGATAGGATTGCCCGTAGATGTAGGCCGCGGTTTGTTGGTAATGTTGGGTTGGAGTGCGGTGTTTTTTGTGTGGAATCGCTGGCTTTGGCGGCAGGGCTTGAAGCAGTATTCGGGCATGGGAGCTTAAACAGTTGACAGTTGACAGTTGACAGTTGACAGTTGACAGTTGACGGTTGACGGTTGACAGTTGACGGTTGACAGTTGACGGTTGACAGTAGTTATTAGTCATTAGTCATTATATCTATTGCAAAAATAGCTAGGATGTGCCGGATAACTCGTCCGAAAATTTGATTAAAAGGACTTTTGCGAGAGGTCTATTAGTCATTAGTCCTTGGGAATGGAGAATAGCGAATGGTGAATGGAGAATGGAGCATTGGTAAGGAAGAATGAAGCAAGCAAGGAAGAAGGCGGGACCAGTGGAACGAAACCCAACCTTCAACTATCAACTGTCAACTATCAACTGTCAGCACACATCATGCAAAAATGCAATCGGGAGTATTCGACAATTGCATAAACATCCATTTTTTGTATATATAAGTACAAAATTTTACAATAAAGTCTTATATTAATAAACCCAACGACTGATAAACGGGATAAAAGAGATTCTAATGACAGCCAAAAAAAACCTCATTGTAATCGGCAATGGCATGGTAGGTCACAAGTTCCTGGAGTTAATGGTAAGCTCGGAGGCTGCCAAACACTGGAATTTAATTACTTTTTGTGAAGAACCGCGCGTTGCTTACGATCGCGTAAACCTCAGCGGATTTTTCTCTGGCAAAACAGCGGGAGATTTATCTTTAGTTGCACCTGGATTTTATCACACAAATGACATAAAGCTTCACATCGGCGACAAAGCAATAGCCATCAATCGCGAACAAAAAACAGTCTCTTCAGCCAACGGTTTAGAAGTTCCCTACGACAAAATTGTTCTCGCGACCGGTTCCTATCCATTTGTGCCATCAATTAAAGGCAAAGACGCTACAGGAACTTTTGTTTACCGGACAATTGACGACCTGGAAGCGATGTCCGATTACGCTAAAAATTGCAAAATTGGTGTAGTAATTGGCGGCGGTTTGTTAGGTCTAGAATGTGCTAACGCGCTGCAAAATATGGGATTGAAAACTCACGTTGTTGAGTTTGCGCCGCGACTGATGCCCGTGCAAGTTGACGAAATTGGCGGGGCAATTCTCTGCAGCAAAATAGAAGAGTTGGGGGTTTCGGTTCATACCAGCAAATCTACCACAGAAATTGTCAGCGAAGATGGCAAACTTACTAAAATGCTGTTTGCTGACGGTTCGGAATTGGGAACAGATATGATTGTGTTTTCTGCTGGCATTCGCCCCCGCGACGAAATTGCCAGAAGTTGCGGTATAGAAGTAGGAGAACGCGGTGGCATTGTGATTAATGATAGCTGCCAAACCTCCGATCCTGACATTTATGCGATCGGAGAATGCGCCCTGTATCAAAATCGCATCTACGGCTTAGTTGCGCCTGGGTATACCATGGCAAGCGTAGCAGCAGATATTTTGAGCCGTGCAGCCGATGGCCGGCAGGATGCCCCCGCTACAAGCACTTTTACCGGTGCGGATATGTCCACTAAACTCAAATTATTGGGGGTGGATGTCGCTAGTTTTGGAGATCCTTTTCCCAAGTCGGCCGATGCTAAAGAAATTGTTGTCACTGACACCTTCCAAGGCATTTACAAAAAATTAGTTTTAAATCAAGACGGCAGCCGGATTTTAGGCGGAATTCTCGTGGGAGATGCTTCGGCTTACGGCACTTTGCTGCAATTCATGCAAAATGAAATTGCTCTGCCACCGCATCCCGAAGATTTGTTAATGCCACCGCGAGAAGGGGGAGTGCCGGCGGGTTTTGGAGTAGACAGTTTGCCGGATTCGGCTCAAATTTGTTCTTGCAATAATGTTACAAAAGGGCAGATTTGTGAAGCGATTCGCGATCGCAATTTAACCGATGTTGCCAGTGTCAAGAAATGCACTCAAGCTGGTACGGGCTGCGGCGGGTGCGTGCCTTTGGTGACGGATATCTTCAAGTCGGAGATGAAGAAAGCTGGGTTTGCAGTCAAAAATAATCTCTGCGAACATTTTGAATATTCTCGTCAAGAATTGTACCATTTAGTGCGTTCTCAAGAGATTAAAACCTTTGAGGAGTTGATTGAAAGACACGGCAAAGGTAAGGGTTGCGAAATTTGCAAGCCTGCCGTTAGTTCGATGCTGGCTTCTACTTGGAATGACCATATTTTAGAGAAGTCTCACGTCGGTTTGCAAGATACGAACGATTACTTTTTGGCAAACATTCAGCGCGACGGTACTTATTCGGTGGTGCCGCGAATACCGGGGGGAGAAATCACTCCCGATAAGTTGATTATTTTGGGTGAAGTTGCCAGGGATTTTGGGCTTTATACTAAGATTACTGGCGGGCAACGGATTGATTTGTTTGGAGCTCGCGTGGATCAGTTGCCGCATATTTGGCGTCGGTTGATTGATGCGGGATTTGAGTCTGGACACGCTTACGGTAAGGCTCTGCGTACTGTAAAATCTTGTGTTGGTAGCACTTGGTGCCGCTTTGGGGTGCAGGATTCTACGAGTTTGGCGATCGAAGTTGAATTGCGGTATCGTGGTTTGCGATCGCCCCACAAGCTCAAATCTGCTGTCTCTGGCTGCACTCGCGAATGCGCGGAAGCTCAAAGCAAGGATTTTGGGATAATTGCGACAGAGAATGGTTGGAATTTGTACGTGTGCGGCAACGGTGGCATTAAGCCACAGCACGCGGTTTTGCTGGCGACGGATATCGATAAGGAAACGCTGATTAAGTATATCGATCGATTCTTGGTTTTCTACATCCGCACGGCAGACAGATTGGAACGCACTGCTACTTGGTTGAACAAACTTGAGGGCGGGATTGAATACTTGAAACAGGTGATAATTGAGGATTCTCTGGGCATTTGTGCTGAATTAGAAGCGCAGATGGAACATTTGGTGAATACTTATCAATGTGAGTGGAAAACGACGATTGAAGACCCGCAAAAGGTGCAGCGGTTCCAGCATTTTGTGAATTCCGATTTGCCAGATCCGAGTATTGTTCGTGTTGCGGAACGGGGACAAACGCGGCCGGCTAACGAATATGAAAAGGCTCTGACGGGAGTTTCGGAATAACCCCTCCCCAGCCCTCCCCTTGAATCAGGGGAGGGAGCAAGATTTAATCTCGTTTAATCTCGTTCCCAGGCTCTGCCTGGGAATGAATTCCGGGAGGCTCTGCCTCCTTCCGCGAGGCGAGGCATCCTCGAACCATGAGGCATAGCCTCAAAACCTACGTTTCCAGTCTCCGGCTGGGAACGAGATTAAAGTAAATTAACAGGAAAAGAAGATGGTTCAATCATTACAAGTTTCAGATACTGTTACTACTTGGGTAGATGTGTGTTCTCTGGATGCGATCGCCCCTTATACTGGAGTTTGCGCTTTAGTTAAAGGCGAACAAGTGGCGATTTTTCGAGTGGGAAACGGGGATGAAGTTTATGCGCTTAGCAATTACGACCCGTTTAGCAAAGCTTTTGTTTTGTCGCGGGGAATTGTGGGCGATCGCAACGGCACTCTCAAAGTTGCTTCTCCCATTTACAAACAAAACTTTAGCCTTACTACCGGGCAATGTCTGGACGATGAAACGGTAAAAATTCCGACTTTTACGGTTCGGGTTGCAGCCGATCGCGTCCAAGTAGCTGTTAGCTAGATTCAGCGGCTTAATTGTTCGATCGCCATCCGCCACCACCTAACATTCCTGTGGGTGCTGGCGGATTTTGCATTGAGACGCTCCAGAGTCAGTATTTTTCGTATAAAATAGAGTCGATTGGCTCCATACTCCAGGCTCGGTCAAAAAAATCTCAACTAATACCGGAGCTGATGCGAGCATTGTCAATGCAAACAAACTTCACGGGCAGGGTATCGGTATGTTGTTAAAAGAACTTGTTTCCGAAAATAATCCCCAGACTGTAGCAGAGTTAATCCATGCCCAACTCAAAATCGGTCAACTGACTTGGGGCGAACTCAACACACAAGTTTTCGGCAAGCACTGGCGGGACGAATCTTTGCACGAAGTCCTCAGAGAAATTGCAGCCAAGCTCGACAAAGAAACAGCGAGCAAAATTATAGAATATCTCACAGCTCAAAACGGTCAACAAGAAAAATTTATTAATTTGTTTTTAGCAGCGCAATGCCTGTTAAAAGTTGAAAATGATGTTAATAAAAAAACCGCAAAAAAACTGTTAAACGCTTTAAAAAAGTTATCGCAATACGGCACGGGTTTCCTGATTCTTTATCAAAGCGCTCAAGAATTGCAGGAAACTTATCAAATTCGCAATCGATCGATCGTGGCGATCGCCCAAACTTGGAAAAACGACCCGCAAACCCTGCCTTGGCTGAAAATACTTGCTCACTCCAGTGACTGTGGCGAAGTCCGAGCCACAGCAGTCGAAGCAATAGCCCGTGGTTGGCCAGAGCAGCCAGAAATTTACCTGATGCTCAAAAACCTCGCCAAATCCGATGGAAGCTGGGCAGTGCGATCGACCTGTGTCCGAGAAATGGCTTCTGGTTGGCCAGACAGCAGCGATACCTTGCCGCTGCTGGCTGCCCTGGCTCAGTTCGATCAAAGTCCCGCAGTCCGCACCACAGCAATCGAACAGTTAGCCTCTAATTGGCCCGATCGCACAGATACCTTGCTGGTGCTGAGAACCGCCGCCGAATCCGACGAAAATTTGGGAGTGCGAGTCGCAGCGTGGCAAGAAATAGCCAGAGGTTGGCACAGCCTTGTAGGCACGGCCTCCCTGCTCAAAAACCTTGCCCAGACAGGAAGTTCTATCTTGCGAACAGTAGCGGTGCGGGAGTTGGCAGCGGGCTGGCCCGCCGCAGCCGACGTTTGCCTGCTGCTGAAAACCCTAGCCGAATCCGACAGCAGCAAAGAAGTGCGGACAGCAGCCTTAGAAGAATTGGCCTCGCACTGGCCCGGCGAGCCCGACATTTACCCGCTCCTGAAAACTAAAGCCGAGTCCGACGCGAGTTCCAGCGTCCGGCGCGCAGCAGTGCAAG
>JARCMA010000565.1 GCA_030248405.1 Microcoleus sp. MP8IB2.171 | reverse complement strand
GCATCTTTAGAAAAACCGCTAATTTTTACGTCAACATCTAAGTCAGCAGTTGCTGCTGCTAAGAGTCGGTAGTCGCGCTTTTCTAATCAGACGTTAACAACCGTTTGCCGCTTTTTCTCGGCAGAAACGGGGCCCGGTGTAAAAAACTGAGTGTCTCTCTGGTCTAGAAGCACTAAAATGCGGGATTCAGGTATAGCTACATAGCTGCGGAGGAAGTCAGTTTGAGGGGTGGCGCAGGCCATGAACACATCAATTTTGTCAGCCAAACCAAATAGTTTCAGCGCGAGGCTGCCGCGCGGCCGATCGATATTGTGGAAATGTACAACAATTTTCGGGCGCTTGGGCAATTCGCCGCAAACCGCCGCCACTGGAACGCCAATGTCATCGCCGCTACAAAATATCATGTCGTCGCTGCTGACTTGCTTGGACAATTGGCGCGCGGCGGCCCAATGTTCGGGTTTAGAAGAAATTTTCGATCGCAGCTTGTCACTCAACGATATCCCTTCGCCATCCAGGGCATGAACGGTGGCATTTAAGCGGTTTCTGAGGGTTCGCAGGACGTGGCGAGGGCATTTGCCTGTGCATCGCGGTCAATTCCATCTAGGTCTATTTTGCGACTTAATGCCAGATGGTATTTCAAGCTCTTCTCCTTATAATTGTGCTGGTGTTGGCATAAATTATCTAACCTCAGAAGATTCTATCCTTTGCTGTTGAACGTGCTGCTGCGATCGATCAATTTTAGATTTTAGATTTTAGATTTTAGATTTGACTCTACAGATAAATCTGGGGGGTTCTCCCTAATGTGTAAATTTTTTTGAGTTCCAATAATCCTGTCTGGGGCTTGTATTGCAACGGCGCTGATGGTTAGGAAACCGGGTTTATCGACGCCCGCGCGCAAATCCTGTACGAATCAAAAACAGTGACACACACCGATCGATTCCAAGGACTTAAGCTTTTATGCTGAAGTTAGCTAAAGAATTTATGTTTAACCTCATGTATATTTCTCCAGAGCAAGATCAAAAAATTCGCTACACCCTGCGCGAGTGCGGTCAAGAAGCTTACAAGCTAGCAGCCGAACCTTTTGAAGTTTCCGAGAAAGGGCCCAACGACTACGTGACGAGTATCGATCAATACCTAGACCGACAACTATCGGCCGCATTTAGCGCTTTGTTTCCTGAAGATGGCAGGATCACCGAGGAAAACAGCGCCTCCAGAGCAGCTTACCGCGCCAATTACCAGCGCCTCTGGTGCATCGATCCCCTCGATGGGACTGAAGAATTTATTCGGGGAAAACTCCACTACGCTTCGATGGTGGGGCTGCTGCTTGAGGGGGAACCGGTGGCCGGTTGGATCTACGCCCCGGCTTTTGACCAAATGTATTTTGGCGGCAAAGATTGGGGATTGTTCCAAAGTGTGGGAACCCAAGCGCCGCAGCCGATCGCCCTGTGCAAACCCCCGGCCCCGACAGCGGAAAATTGTAAAATTATTCTCGGAGACAAAGACCAGAAAAACTACGCCCAGGCGATCGCCCAAAGCATCCCCGGAGCCGAATTTTACTCGCTGGGCAGCTTTGGCTTAAAAGTGATGGAAGTTATCTTCGGTAGAGCCGGTTTGTACCTGTATCTCAACGGCAGAGTAAAAGTGTGGGATACCGCCGGCCCTCTGGCTCTAGCAAAAGCAGCCGGATTGGTTTGTTGCGACTTGCAAGGTCAACCGCTGAGGTGGACGGCAGATGTGATCGAGCCGGAGACTCTGGCCCACACGCAGTCAATCGCGATCGGCTGGCCGGACTACATAGAACCTCTGTTGGGCAAAGTTCAACAGGCAGTGGCACGCTTATAAACCCGTTTAAGATTAAAGAATTTGTCAATTTTACATGAAGCGCGCCTCTGCACCCTTATCATCAATTAAAGGAGCAACAGATTGTTTGTGTTCCCAAACATCGATCGTTCCCTAGCTGTTGGGTGTCGCCTAATCATATTTCCCACCTCCGCGAGTTTGCATGAAGACAGAAGCTTTCAGTGAGCTGTTCCCTCTATTTAAGGGTGCTAACCCAGAAACCTTGGGAGGGCTGCTATCAAATGCCGTCAAGCACGAGTATCCCCCGGGCCGAGCTGTGGTGATGGAGGATTCTTGGGGCAACGCGATTTACTTTGTCGTGTCCGGCTGGGTCAAAGTCCGGCGCCTTTCAGACGATCGAGCTGTATCAATGGCTATTTTAGGACGGGGTGCCTTCTTCGGCGAAATGGCAATTCTTGACGAATCTCCCCGATCGAATGACGTACTTGCTCTATCGCCCGTGCGACTTCTCAGCGTCACAGCTCAGCGATTTATCCAAACCCTGTTTAAAGACCCGCAATTGCACCACCGGATGCTGCAACTGATGGTGCGGCGACTCCGCCAAACCAATCTCCGCTATCAACTCCGAAACCGCCAGCCAGCGGTTAAACTAGCAAATACTTTAGTCGAGCTGGCAGAAAACTACGGTCAGAAAACTGCTGAGGGCAAAGATATCTTCAATATTCCTTATGAAGACTTAGCTGATGTGACAGATATCACCCTAGATGAAACCAGCAAAATTATGGAAAAACTCGATAGTAAAGGTTGGATCAAAATCGATCCAGACCACCAAACTATCCATTTGATCAACCTCAAGCACTTGATTAATTTGGCAAGTCAATGACTGATGTTACTTGTTTGGATACTTCGTCCGCTGCCGGCAACAGTCAGGGGCAACTAACAGCACCGACAATTCAATATTCGGTGGCGATGCCCAATCCTGAATCCCACCTCTTTGAAGTAACTTTGCGCGTGCAAGGTTGGTCGGAGCCGGTTCTGGATTTAAAAATGCCTGTCTGGACTCCCGGTTCTTACTTGGTTCGAGAGTACGCCCGCCACCTGCAAGATTTTAGCTCCCAGGCGGGCGATCGAGCTTTACCTTGGTGCAAGAAAAGCAAAAATCACTGGCAAATCGAGACAAATTCAGTGTCAGATGTCACGGTTCGCTACCGCATTTTTGCCAACGAACTGACAGTGCGAACCAATCATTTAGACTCGACTCACGGTTATTTCAATCCGGCGGCTTTGTGCTTTTTCTTGCCCGGTTTTGAGAGCAACTGCTACACCGTAACAGTTGTGCCACCGCAGCCCCAATGGTGCACCGTTACTACTTTGCCACCTGTTTCTGGCCAAAATCTTACTTTCGCTGCTGCAGATTTTGACACTCTCGTAGACAGTCCTTTTGAGATTGGCTATCACGAAGTGTACGAGTTTGAAGTGATGGGAAAATCCCACCAGCTAGTTGTGTGGGGAAAAGGCAATTTAGAAGCAGATCGCACGATTCGAGACATCCAAAAACTGATCGAAGTCGAGGCAAAAATGTTCGGCGGCTTGCCTTACGAACGCTATGTGTTTTTCCTGCATTTGTCCGCCTCTGGTTTTGGCGGTTTGGAACACAAGGAGAGTTGCACTCTCAACTATCCGCGTTTTGGTTTTCGGGCTAAGGAAAAGTATGAACGCTTTATTCAGTTGGTAGCTCACGAGTTTTTTCACCTGTGGAATGTCAAGCGCATTCGACCGAAAGCTCTGGAAGTATTTGACTACGAAAAAGAGAATTACACTCCTTCTTTATGGTTCTCTGAAGGCACTACCAGTTATTACGATTTGGTGATTCCTTTTCGAGCGGGTCTCTACAGCGTGAAAGGTTTTTTCCAAGGTATGGCTAAGGAAATTACTCGCTTGCAGACGACTGCGGGGCGGAGCGTGCAGCCTCTGAGCGAGTCGAGCTGGGATGCTTGGATTAAACTTTATCGCCGGGATGCTAACAGCGATAATTCCCAGATTTCCTATTATTTGAAAGGGGAAGTTGTTTCGTTTTTGCTCGATTTGTTGATTCGAGCCAGACACGGCAATGAGCGATCGCTCGACGATGTGATGCGTTTGATGTGGCAGCAGTTTGGCAATGCTAATTCGGCTGAAAATGGCGATTTTGACCTGAAGTCGGAAACAGACGGCAAGTCGGCGCATTTAACGTCAAACGGGCACTTAAATTCTTCTTCGCTGCCCGCAGAAATAGGCTTTACTCCCGAAGAGTTGCAAAGTGCGATCGAGTCGGTCGCCGGCATCGATTTGAGCGACTTTTTCGCGCGCTATATAGACGGCACAGAAGAGTTGCCTTACAACAAATATCTCGAACCTTTTGGGCTGCAAATTTGGGTAGATGAAACTGACCGAACGCCTCGCATCGGTTGGACGTTGGGAGCCGAAAACGGGCGGGAAATGGTTAAATTTGTCGAAATAGGCTCTCCGGCACAATTGGCGGGAATTGACGCTGGGGACGAGTTGCTGGCGATCGAAGGTTTTCGGGTAAATTCAGAACAAGCAGGCGAGAGGCTTAAAGATTATCAGCCCGGGGACACAATAGAGGTGACAGTTTTTCACCAAGACGAACTGCGGACTCGTCGTGTGACTCTCGCGCCGCCCCGCCCTGGCCGCTACTCGATCGTGCCGGTGGAACAGCCCACCGCTATTCAGAAACAAAACTTTACTGGATGGCTGGGAGTTCCTCTATCGAAATTGTGACATAAATGAAGGGGAACCGGAAAGAAAA
The DNA here is from genome assembly GCA_030248405.1 of Microcoleus sp. MP8IB2.171. Classification (GTDB taxonomy): domain Bacteria; phylum Cyanobacteriota; class Cyanobacteriia; order Cyanobacteriales; family Microcoleaceae; genus Microcoleus. The sequence goes on along the minus strand of JARCMA010000565.1, from coordinate 4,822 downwards.
GACCAGAAGGAATCAAGCTCCATTCCCAATTGCCAATTGCCAATTGCCAATTACCAATTACCAATTTTGATTATGCAAACCCCACCTCCTCCATCAATTACGCCCCGCCAGATGAATCTGCTGAGAATTGTTGCTTCTATGGCATGGGCTGACGGCGAACTCGCCACAGAAGAAGTTAATTTAATGCTTGATCGCTTTTGTCGTTTGTTTGCCCCAGATACCGACGGACAACAAATGCAACAAGAACTGCGGGATTACATCATGCAAAATATCCCCCTTGACGAGTTGATCTGCCAACTAGAAACTCAAGATGAAAGGGAATTAGTCTTGCAACTAGGCTATGAAGTGATTGCATCTAGTTCTCGCACTCCCGACGAACCAAAAATTAACGCTGAAGAAGCCGCAGCTTATCAAAAATTAGTGCAGTTGCTGAATCTGCCACAGGATGTGGTCAAGCGTATTGAAGCTGAATCATCGGCTGCAGATACTTCAGAGGGAATTGTCGAGAAGATGGCTCACAAATTAGCAAAGTTTATCAAAGGCTAGTTCGGGACTTGCGTGCGCTTGGCTTAAAAACCCGGTTGATTCCTAGATTTCTCGTTACTAAACCTGGAATTTTTCGTAGAAACCGGGAATAAGCCCCCCATGCCTAAGTCTTGTTAGGTAAGTATCGAAATAATAATTTTATGAGTGCAAATATTTACAACTAAAGCTGAAGGGAAATAAACCGGATTGTGACTCCCAATTTCCTAGGATATACTAACAAAAAAATACAGGGAATTTAAGAATATTTTTCATCGCCGGGAACGGTAACAGAATTTGCGGCCCTTCCCGCACGCTGTCTTCCCCTTAACGATAATTAGGGACTTAAGCTTTGCCTAAATCCCTAATTTATCTACCGATTTTTAGCGATCACTGAAAGTGAATCCAACCCGTCATTAGTGCGGTAACTTGCTGAGGGCGTGCCAAGTTCTGTAGCCGACAATTCCATCTTGCGGTAAAGCCATGCTAATTTGCAATTGTCGCACTGCTACATCTGTCATCGTCCCGAATAATCCGTCAATCGAACCAAAATAGTATCCATTGATTTTCAAGACATTCTGAACAATCTTAACAGCATTACCAGAACTGCCCTTCATGACGATCGGCATATTCACAGGTGCACCAGAGTATAGTGCTTCCCAAGTGAGAGGGCCGACAATCCCATCTTCTTTTAAAAAGACGCGGTGTTGATAGCCTTTGACGGCGTTTTGAACTTGGACACCGAAGATACCGTCCATCGGGCCGAAATAATATGCCCAATGATATAAAAGCTGTTGTAGTTCCGTGACAGCTTGACCTGTTGAACCGATTTGTAAAGTGGGTTTGTTTACTCCAGTGGTTGCAGCAAATGCCAGAGTTGATTGAGCAGTAGTATCGGCGACAAGAGCCATAGTTTCATTGTTCAAGCTTCTTTCTTCGGTGTACATAATGTGGTTCCTCTCAATATTTAAGTTTTGGTCTTTGATATTTCAGGTATAACTGGTGGGATTTGTGAGTGCACAGTCACTTTTTGGAGTGTCACTCATGTGAGTGTCACTCGTTTGAGTTACCCGTTGGTTTGTCGTAAGGAATGCAAGTTGTAATATTTTTATGAGGACTTCCGTCGTCACGACAAACCAAGCGGTAAGGTGCGCGGTACACACCCTACAAAATACAAAGATGCGGAGTACGCACCCTACCAACTACTGTTGATTGTTTACTCAGCAAATTCTCGCAATGTGGGAATTAAATACTGTGTCAAAGTAAAGGCATCTACTCCTAATTCCGTCCGTTCTTTGGCAGCCATGATTCCGGCTTGAGCGTGCCACCAAGCTGCTGTTGCTGCAACTGATTGGGGGGGGGATTTGCGGGCGATCGCACTTGCTAATAGTCCCCCTAACAAGCCGGTGAGAACGTCGCCGCTGCCACCTCTGGCGAGGGCTGGGGTGCTTTCAGGATTGAGGTAGGTGATGGTACGTGAAGCGTAGCTATCCCGTAGGGAATCGCCATCCTCCTTCCAACTTATGCAAACTCTCGCTCCTTTGAGCAATACCGTTGCACCACAAAGCTGAGCTGCAGCTTGAGTTGCGGCAATTCGATCCTCGCCCGTTTGATCGGCTAATTCGGGAAATAAACGCTTGAATTCGCCCGGGTGAGGCGTGATAATTGTGAGGGCTGAGCGTTCGGACAAAATCGGGACTGTGCCGAGTTGAGCGAGGATATTTAAACCATCAGCATCTAAAACCAGAGGTCGATCGCTCTCCAGTACAGATTCTACAGCTATTGCGGCTTCCAATGTCAGACCTGGCCCTGCCGCGATCGCATCATAAGAACTCAAATCAATTGCTACTGGCAACTCGCTAATTGCACCGCTTTGGGTTTCTGGACATCCTATAATTAATGCCTCTGGCAACTGACTGCTCAACATCGGTTTAATCGACTCAGGAACAGCGATTGACAGCATTCCGACACCGCTGGCTCTTGCTCCCAATGCTGCCAAAATTGCGGCTCCGCTGTAGCGGCGGGAACCTGCAATCATTAGTAAGTGACCGTTGGTGTATTTGTGCGAAATTGGCGATCGGGGTAATGGCAAATGCTGAATTGCCAATGCTTTAGTAATGCGTTGTATTGCTGGAAACTCGCCCAATATTGCTGCAATATCTGCTGCGGGAATATCAAAATCTATTAATTCGGAACTGCCGATATATTCTAACGCTCTGTCTTGCAGAAATGCCATTTTCCACAAACCCAAACACAATGTATGTTTGGCGCGAATTGCCGTCCCCAAAACTTCTCCGGTATCTGTATGAATTCCCGATGGAATGTCTATACTTAAAATGGGTATATTTAAATTATTTATTTCGTCAATGGCTGCGGCAGTGGCGTTAATAATTTCTCGTTCTAATCCAAATCCAAATAAACCATCTACGAGCAAATCGCATTTTTTTAGCGGTTCGATTTTGTCAACAAATGGAATATTTAAAGAACGCGCATAATCAGCATGACTTTTGGTGAGTTCTTTGAGTTTAGAAAAGGGGCAGTAAATAACTACTGGGAATCCTTGAAAGTGCAATTCGCGGGCAACAACCAAAGCATCGCCGCCGTTGTGTCCCGGCCCAACCAATACGCCGATAACTGGGAATTGAGAATTAACATTTTTTTTCCCTTCTCCCCTTTTCCTCCTATCCGTTAAATCCCGTACACTGCTAGTTGCCGAACTTCCTTCCGCTTTCAAAAGCTCCTGAATGCGTCTAGCAATCAGTCCCGCGACTTTTTCCATTAAAGCTGCGACTGGCATTCCAGCGGCAAAGATTCTCGTTTCTATTTGCCGCATTTGGTCGGCGGTGACAACAAATTTTTGAATAGTCATAATTAGTGATAAAATTTTAGCTAAGTAGGTAAGGGCAAAAACATAGAAACGTAATTTTAACCGCTCAGTCTTCAACCCACGGAGGTGGGTTTCGTTTGTATAGACGCGGTTTCAACCGCCCGGTCTTCTTTGTAGTATACTTGTGGTATAATAAATTAGCTCGATCGAACAAAGTAACAGTAAAATAGCAATTTCTCTCCAACCATGAACAAGATTGTTGTAGGCCTCTCCGGCGGGGTCGATAGTTCCGCAGCAGCCGCAATTTTACACCATCAGGGATATGAAGTGGTGGGTTTAACGCTGTGGTTGATGAAGGGCAAAGGTCAGTGCTGCTCTGAGGGAATGGTCGATGCAGCTAAAATTTGCGAAGATTTGGGCGTTCCCCACCACATTGTTGACAGCCGCGAGGTCTTTCAGGCAAGTATTGTCGATTATTTGGTGGAGGGTTACAGTGCAGGAGTTACGCCTTTGCCTTGTTCGCAGTGCAATAAAACTGTGAAGTTCGGGCCGATGCTTAAGTATGCTCGCGAAGAACTCGGAATTGAAAAAATCGCTACAGGCCACTACGCTCGGATTACTTACGATGCTGCTACGGGTCGCTATCAGTTGCTGCGGGCGATCGACCCTGCGAAAGATCAGTCTTATTTCCTGTATGATTTAACACAGGATTTGTTGGCGGGTACGGAGTTTCCTTTGGGGGAAATTACCAAGACAGAAACTCGCAGAATTGCGGCGGAATTTGGATTGACAACTGCTGATAAGCCGGAAAGTCAGGATTTGTGCTTGGTGGAAAGTAACGGTTCGATGCGGGCTTTTCTGGATAAGTACATTGCGCCGCAAAAGGGTGACATTGTGGACAAGTCAGGGCGGGTGCTCGGACAGCATGACGGTGTGCACCACTACACCATCGGCCAACGGAAGGGACTCGGGATTGCTGCACCGGAACCGCTGTATGTGATTGAACTTGATGCTGCTGGCAATCGGGTAATTGTGGGCGATCGACAGTTGGCAGTAGAATCTGAATGTACAGTCCAGAAAGTGAATTGGGTTTCTGTGGCTGCGCCGATGGCTCCGATTCGGGCTCAGGTACAGATTCGATATCGATCGCACCCCGTCCCCGCTACAATTATTCCTGTAGAATCCTCCCAAGCCGAGTCCAACGCCGGCGCTACAAGGGTCAAGTTGATTTTTGACGAACCGCAGTTGAGCATTACCCCCGGACAAGCCGCTGTTTGGTATGACGGGGAAGTGCTCTTGGGCGGCGGCATCATCGAAAGAAATCAACTCCCAAATTAAGGCAAGAGGCGGGCTAGAAGCCCACGCCACAAGAAACCACCCACAAAAAAACTCACTCTTTGTGGAACAGGCATCTTGCCTGTTTGTGATCCCCACCCACAAAAAAACTCACTCTTTGTGGAACAGGCATCTTGC
>JARCMA010000564.1 GCA_030248405.1 Microcoleus sp. MP8IB2.171 | reverse complement strand
TAGTTTGATCGATCTTGCTGAAACGGGAGCAAGAGAATTGTAGATATTGGCAAATATTGGCTAGAATAACAACAGCTTGGATTAAGACCATTTAGACAGTAATTCTACAGGAGAATAGGCTTTTCAGGTAACGCAAGCTAGCTTCAAAGATTTTTGGGCATACTATCCAACAACTCTAATTTGCAGATTTTCTAAATAGATGCGGATAAATAGTGAATACCCTATGATGATTGGCAGAATGCTAGCAGGTCGCTACAAAATAGTCGCAGCCATTGGTGGCGGAGGATTTGGACAAACATTTAAAGCCGAGGACATCTACTTACCAGGTCAACCAACTTGCGTTGTAAAGCAACTTAAACCCCAAAGCATCTGTAAAGAAACAATAGAAATTGCTAAACGACTATTTGAGAGTGAAGCCGAGAATCTTTATAAGCTAGGCGCTCGTCACGACCAAATTCCACGTTTAATGGCTCACTTTACCGAAGATAGTGAATTTTTTCTAGTTCAAGAATATATTGAAGGTCACACTTTATCGAGAGAAATTTTCCCAGGGAAGCAGTTAAGCGAAGACAGAGTTGTGAGTATTTTGCTAGATGTTCTAGAAGTTCTAGCATTCGTACACCAGCAACAAGTTATTCACCGCGATATCAAACCCGCAAACTTAATCAGGCGCAAAACAGACAATAAGGTCGTGCTGATCGATTTCGGTGCAGTTAAAGATCTCGGTCAGGCAGGAGAAAACTCTAGCAATAAAACTGTAGTTATAGGCTCGCTTGAGTATATGCCTAGCGAGCAATTAGCAGGACAACCTAAATTTTGTAGCGATATTTACGCACTGGGGATGATGTGTTTACAGGCTCTCACTGGGCTCTCATCGATGGAAATACCTAAGGATAGCCTTAGCAACGAATATAGCTGTGCTTTGGCTGTTGAACATGTCAACATTAAAATCAGCGAAGGTCTAGCTGCAATAATTGACACAATGGTGCGCTATGACTATCGCCAACGTTATGAAAATGCCGCAGCAACTTTGCAAATTCTAGAGCAATTTATCAATAATTCAGGCGCACCTACAGTAATTGACTTACAACTACAATTATCACAAGAGCAATTTATCAATAATTCAGGCGCACCTACAGTAATTGACTTGCAGTCATCACCAGAGCTACTTACCAATAATTCAGACGCGACTAAAATTCAAAAGCAATTTCTCAACAATTTAGTTGAAATCAAGATGAGTAACTTACAAACAACTTATCAGAAGTTTCATCTAGAGGAACCAGAAGGACAAATTGATTTAGATTCTTCTTTTTATGTCGAGCGACCTCCCATTGAAAAAGATTGCTTTGAGACAATAATAAGAGCGGGCTCATTGATTCGGATTAAAGCTCCGAGACAAATGGGTAAATCTTCTTTACTGTCGCGAACTCTATCCTATGCTAAACACCGAGGGTATAAAGTCGTGCATTTATACCTACAGCAAGCTGATGGTAACGTACTAGCGGAACTCGATCTTTTCTTAAAATGGTTTTGCGGTAGTATCGCTTCAGAGTTAGATTTAAATGAGAATCTAGATGAGTACTGGCAAGGGGTTCTAGGTAGCAAAAACAAATGCACAAAATATTTTCAACGATATTTGCTAACAACGCTAAAAGAACCGCTAGTATTAGGATTAGATGAAGTAGATTTAATGTTTCAATATCCTAAAATTGCTTCAGACTTTTTTGGCTTGCTACGAGCTTGGCATGAAAAAGCCAAAAATGAGGATATCTGGAAAAGATTGAGATTAGTGATCGTTCACTCTAAAGAAGTTTATATTCCTCTCAATATCAATCAATCCCCATTTAATGTAGGTCTGCCAATCGAGCTACCTGAGCTGAACCGTCCTCAAGTAGAAGATTTGGTGAGGCGACATCAACTAGAGTGGCAACCTGCCGAGATCGAACAATTAATGATGCTCACAGGGGGACATCCCTATCTAGTAAGGCAAGCACTCTATCAAATCGCACGAGGTAGGATGAACTTAGAGCAACTATCCCAGTTAGCTGCAACTGAAGAAGGTATTTATGGAGATCATCTCCGCCGCCAATTAGGTAACTTACAGGAAGATCCTGAGTTGATAAATGCCTTCAAAGAATTGATTGCTAGCAACCGCCCTTTACAGCTAGATAGTAGGCTGGCGTTTAAGCTCCGTAGTATTGGTTTAGTCAGGTTCCAAGGAAATCATGTTGTTCCCATGTGCGATCTTTACCGTCAATATTTTCGTCAAAGTTTGAGAGTTGAATAGTTGAATAATGTTTCTACAAGAGCGTGTCACTTATCTATACCAAGTTGGAGGCAGTTTATCCATAGATGCACCTACTTATGTGGCAAGACAAGCTGACAGAGATCTTTATGAGAGCTTGAAAGCAGGAGAATTTTGCTACGTCCTGAATTCGCGCCAAATGGGAAAATCTAGCTTGCGAGTACGCACGATGAAGCGTTTGCAAGAAGAGAGTTTCACCTGTGCCGCGATAGATATTACATCCATCGGTACATCAGATATTACTCCAGAACAATGGTATGCAGGCTTAATTGATAGCATTATCAGTAGCTTGGATTTGTACGATACTTTTGATTTAGAGGATTGGTGGCAACGTCACAGACTACTTTCACCCGTACAGCGATTTGGTAAATTCCTTGATGAAGGACTGCTCAAGGCGATCGACACACCAGTAATTATCTTTATTGACGAAATTGACAGTATCCTAAGTTTAAATTTCCCAGTTGATGATTTTTTTGCTTTGATTCGAGAAATGTATAACCGCCGAGCCGATCGGGTAGCCTATAGGCGTCTAACCTTTGCTTTGTTTGGTGTAGCTACGCCTGCGGATCTGATTCGAGATAAACAACGTACTCCCTTTAATATCGGTCGTGCCATAGAGCTAAAAGGTTTTCAGTTGAAAGAAGCGAAACCATTAATGCAAGGCTTGATTAAGAAGGCTCAAAATCCCCTTTTAGTTCTTAAAGCTATATTGGCTTACACAGGAGGACAGCCATTTCTCACACAGAAAATTTGTCAACTCATACTTACTAGTAAACATTCCATTCCCGAAACTCATGAAATAGTCTGGATCAAGGATTTAGTCCGATCTCGTCTAGTAGAAAATTGGGAAATGCAAGATCAACCCGAACATTTTAAGACAATTCGAGATCGTATCCTGTGGAGCAGTGAAAACCGTCAGGGTAGACTGCTTGGTTTATATCAACAGATTTTGAATTCTGCCCCATCTTCGCAAATTGGCATTGCCGCCGATGACAGTCCCGAGCAAACAGAGCTACGCATAACCGGACTAGTTGTGAAGCGGGAAGGACATCTCAGAGTTTATAATCCTATCTATGCGGCGATCTTTAATCAGAGATGGGTAAACCAAGCTTTAGCCAATTTACGACCCTATAGCGAATCATTTAAAGCTTGGATTGATTCTAATTACCAAGATGAGTCGCGATTACTGCGCGGGCAGGCTCTTAAGGACGCATTGTTATGGGCATTTGACAAAAGTTTAAGCAATCGCGATTATCAATTTTTTTCTGCTAGTCAGGAATCAGAAAAACGCCAAGTAGAGATTGCCCTGAACGCCCAAGCAGAAGCAAATCAAATTCTCTCCAATGCCAAACAGCAACTAGAGCAGACTTTAGCTGAGGAGCAGGAAGCCAAAATCAGACTGGTAGAGATGCAGCAGAAACTGCAAGCTGGCTTGGCGGAAGCGGAAGTCGTTCTTAAGAGTGCCTCAGCCAAAGCAACATTTATTCTCAATCAGGAATTTGAGGCACTACTAGAAGCCTTGGAGTCGGGAAGACAGTTACAGGAATTAGAATCAGCCATAGGGGGAAAAGCTGATTTGCGTATGCATGCAATTTCAGCATTACATCAAGCTGTCTATGGCGTGCGCGAATTCAATCATCTAGATGGACATGGAGATATTGTGACCTGTCTCGACATTCATCCTTCCGATCGCCTGATCGCCTCAGGTAGCAGCGACCGCACGATTAAGATTTGGGATATTAGGGGGAACCTGCGACAAACTCTGGTTGGACACACAAACTGGATTACTAGCCTTAGTTTTAGTCCTAATGGCAAATATCTGGTTTCTGCCAGTCGAGACGGTACCATAAGACTTTGGCAAATAGATAGGCGAACAAAACTATTTAAAGAACAACCTCACCGAATTATTAAAGATCACCAAGCACCGGTTTTAGCCGTGAGATTTAGTCCTACGGACAGCATCTTCGCCTCCTGTGGTGAGGATGTTAAGGTTAGGCTTTGGCAAGATGACGGCACTGCATTTACAACCTTTATAGGGGGGCACGATAAATGGATAACTTGTCTTTGTTTCAGTCCCGATGGCAAACATATCGTAACAGGCAGTGCCGATCGCACGCTGGTTATTTGGAATATAAATGGAACTCCCTTAAGAACTTTTAGAGGACACGATAGTTTCATTGAGGACGTTGATATTTCCCCCTCGGGTCAATTAGTTGCTTCTGCAAGTCGCGGTCGGACAATCAAACTTTGGGATATGGAAGGAAATTTACATATGATCCTAGGAGGGCATACTAATAAGGTTATGGGAGTACGATTCCATCCTGATGGGCAATCTCTCGTATCGGTCAGTAGCGATCAAACTGTTAAAATCTGGAATATTAAAGGTGTTTTACTCGAAACTATCTTCGCTCACAAAGGAGCAGTACATAGCGTTACTTTTAATAAAAATGGCGAAACTATGGCAACTGGCAGCCAAGATACCACCATTAAACTCTGGCACATCCGAGGTAATCCCATTGCTCGGTTAGTAGTGCATACAGATGAGGTCAATTGCATTACTTGTAGTTCTAGTTTAGATGATTACTTTATTGCCTCTGCTAGTAGAGATTGTAGCGTCAAACTATGGCGTTCTAATGATTTGGCAATTATTTCTCTAGAAGGGCATAAAGAAAGTGTTAACAGTGTTTGTTTCAGCCCAGATCTCCGTTCTTTGATATCTGTAAGCAGCGATCGATCCATCAAGCTTTGGGATATCACAGGAAATTTGCTCAAAACTTTATATAATAAGGAAAAGCTTCCCATTCACAGCGTTGCCTATCGCTTTGACGGTGAAATCTTTGCTACTGCTACTGCCGATGGGTCAGTTAACTTGTGGAGTAAGGAAGGGGAATGGATGTATACTCTCACCCATCATACCAATGCCGTCTATTGTGTTTGCTTTAGTCTAGACAGTAGTATGATAGCGACTGCCAGCCAAGATAAAACTGTCAAGTTGTGGAATTGGGATGGTACTTTGCTGCATACATGTATCGGCCATACTGGTGAAGTCTATAGCGTCTGCTTTAGCCCAGACAGTCAAATCATTGTTAGCAGCAGTAAAGATGGCAGAATTAAGTTATGGGATACCAAAGGAAAACTGTTAAGAACAATTAACCATCCTAATGCAAATATTTACGCTATTTGTTTTAGCCCTGACGGGCAAGTGTTAGCGTCTTGTGGTAGCGATCGAACTGTTAAAATATGGAGTCTGGAGGGAAAAGAACTCCTCACATTGCATGGTCATCAATCGGTAGTAAAAAGCGTTTGTTTTAGTCCCGACGGTAACACTCTAATTTCGGCAGGTGCTAACGGTAGCATAATTCTCTGGGATTTCGACTTAGAGAATCTCATGAAGTCAGGCTATAGCTGGATTCAAGACTATCTAGCAACTCTAAACTAAGTACGGCAAATATCTCGCCCTCTTGCGAACTCTGGGCTACGCTGAAATGGCAGATTTTCTCGATCGAAAAACCACGCTTGCCGAGGCAAGGGATTTAGCAGCTTTGCACACACTCCAGTTTGCCAAACGCCAAAAGACTTGGTTTAACGGTGCGGGAAATGTCGATCGAGCGATTCATTGGATTTCGCCTACGACTGATTCGATCGATATCCTCTCTGCTCTCGCAACTACCTTACAATCAACCCCAACGTCACCGACAAAGACAGACAAATGTGTGACATTGCTCTAAGCAAAAAGCAAAATAGGGTGGAAGATCGACATATTTGATTAGGTTTTGTTTTGTTGATGATTAACGTAAGTACGGAGGACACTATTAATCATTGACTGATAACCCTTTCCTTGGCTTTTGAACCAGTCCAAAACATCACCATCTAATCGAATAGAAACAGCTTTTTTCGCCATCGGAGTTACCATTTTTGCTGTTTGCCAAAAGTTATCATCCAGTTCGGGAATATCTGAAGTGTCAATATCAGAATCAGGGATATTTTGGATCTCTTCAAGTCGCTTGCGTGAGATATTCATAGTATTGTCTCCTTTCTTTTGGGGTCGCTTTTCGGGCAGAAATAAGACGAATTACGCCATTTCTATCAGTATGAGCTACGGTAATGATCGCAAACTCTTGTATTGAGCCAATGCTTACTTCTCGAATTTCGTCATAGTCAAATCTTTCATCGATAGAAGTAAAAACTATTCCAAAGAAGATTTCCTTTGCCTCTTCAAAGCTAATACCGTGTTTTCGCTGATTTTGTCGATTTTTATTTTCGTCCCATCCAAATTCCATTAATCAATACGTTTTGTATATACAACAAAGATAACATCAGATTAGACTTGTTACGCCAAAGCCAAAAAAAAGTCTATAGAAATTGCTGTAGTTCAACGCCTCAAGAATTTCTGCGCGATCGACTACTTGGTTCATCAGCAAAAACGTATTAGAGACAGTCAGAAAATAATCGATCCTTTATTTACCTTAGAAATCACTGGGATCGCCCACTCCTATGGCAGTAAT
>JARCMA010000010.1 GCA_030248405.1 Microcoleus sp. MP8IB2.171 | reverse complement strand
TCTCCAACAAACTCAACTCTTCCCTCGCATCTAAGGGATCGTCCAGAGCATTTTTTTTTTGTCTGCTGCGTCTTTTCTTACTAACTTTTACAGAATTTAGAGTAAATTTTAGCAACAATTTCGGCAGGGCGATCGCCACCGCTATTCCCAAAGCAAGTATCGCGTATCTACCCCAAGAAACCGCTGTAGAAATCAATCCCAAAATGTATGCAAGACAGAAGATGACACCCGTTGCTTGATTCATTAATTAGCAATTTAGAGGGGGAATATTTCAGGGAAACCTATGCGGGACTTATGCACTCATCACCAAAGAAACCGGGTTTTTCAACCGGGATAAATGGTTAAACGCCCTGTATTTCGATAAAAAACCTGGTTTCTGGCTACCGATGCGTAAGTTATGGCAAAATTTCTTTCCTTACATTCTTTCCCTTCCCGTTCCCCTTCCTCTTCCTCATCTAAATAGACAGCCCCAATTTTAAACCGAAAGCCGCGTGCAGCACCATAAGTGCAAGGGCCGTCGTGCCTAAATAAGCGTGAACCGCGCGCAGTGCCAGCTTGCCACCCCCAAAACCCGTGAGGGAAATCAAGCTGCCAATAGCCAGTAAAACCAGCACTGTCGAACCTGTCCAAAAATGCGGACTTTCCATGACTGGCTGGTGCTGCATCACCAGCGACAGCAAGCCACCTGTATAGCCCAAAGCTAGAAACAGAAACATCCACGGTGCAAGCTTGCGGTGATCCGATCGACTTTTGAGTGCGACATCTTTATCAGCGGCCAAACGTCCCTGCCATCCCGTATACCCGACAAAACTGCCCATCGCCACCACCACGATCCCCATCATTACAGGGTGTCCCCAGTGGGTAATTGGTTCGGGAATTCCCAGACTGCGAAATTGACTGGCGATGGGTTCTAGTAGTTCGCTTAAATTTACCATTTGATGCTTACTCCAAACTGGGCGATAAATATTTTAGGACTAATCATTAAATTATTATAAAATTAGTTTAGCAAGTGCGATCGCGCACTTCAAAGAGCTGTTTAACCTCACACCACAACATTGCCCAAAAGCCTAGATATACGCAAAACTTAGCCGGCTAAAGCCGGCTGTGAGATTTTTACAGCAGTGATGCTGCTTCAAATAGATTGTTAGCTTTATCAGCTAAATCGCAGAGCAAAAATAAACGCAATTCGCCCGCACGTCACACCCCGTGGGCTGCCTTTTGCCCAATCTTCACAGCCTCATCCTCACTCTGGATGTTAAATTTTACCTGCCTGCTTAAAGTTAATTTCAATTCCTTGACTTTTGAATAATGCCAAAGGGAGAAATTAACATCGCAGCCGACGAGCAGTGGCACTTCTAAATTTTGCTAATTGCTCTCAAGGGAGAATCAACTGCTGAAAAAAACTAGAGGTTCCAAGTTTGAGACTTCTGGCATAAAGTATGCCGTCTGCCCAGGCTCACTTCGATCGACTGAGCGCTAAACTGTCTGAAGGCACGCTGATAGCACCCTTGTCTGTTGAGCAGCCATCGCTGTGCACCTAAATGAACCCTCTCAACTAACTCGCTGGGGATTCGGTTTTAGCAGACAAGCACTGACTTTCTTGCGTCGCCTTCCTCGGAACCGTGCAATCGCTACACTCACTGCGCCGTCGCTAAAGTAGCTTCCGAAGGTTGGATTTGATACTTTACGAGATTTGCCAGTTCTTGTAACTGACTAATAGCTTCTGCACCTTCTAGTTTCATGAGTTCGCGGTCGTCCCGCATCTCAGTCCAAGTGATACCGTAATCTGACACTAAAAATCGAATCAGATGGTTGTCCGTCAAACTGACCATAAATGAGGCACTGTTCATCTGACCCCCGCAAGTGTAGCAGGATGCCAGATAACCCCGATGCTCTAGCACGATCGCTAAAGCTTGGAGGTTCATTACCAAATCTTGAACGAATTTACGGTGTTGTTCTGCAAGTCTCAGAAACACAGTTCTCCTCCTATCACCACACCGTGTATTTTACATCCCATTTAAGAATCTCTTAATAAGTGGGTATTTAGGTGCTGGTTCAGTATACGTTTAGTATGCTCAAAAAAAATCGGATTAGCGACCTCTTCAGCCTACCTATACTAGATTAACCGAGTTGTGCTCGAAACGAAGTATCAGCAGCGACATTCAGCCAAAACAGGCTCTCGCGGGCGACTCCAGCCGGAAAATTTGCCTGCTGTCAGAGCTGATTCAGCCGTCGGAGAGCCCAAAGATACAAATAACTAATGATAGTAATGAAATTAGTTAAGTATAAGAGTTCAATCGCCTTGAGGATACTCCTCCCAAAGCGTCGTAGTCTGCCGCAAGCTCCGAAAATCGCCATTCCCCAAAATCAAGTGATCCAGTAACGGAATCGACAAAAACTGCGCTCCCGCCAGCAACTGTCGCGTCAAAGCAATATCTTCTGGGCTCGGATCTACAATTCCCGAGGGGTGATTGTGCGAGATAATTGCCCGCGTCGCTCCTTGGCGGATCACCTCCCGAAAAATATCCCTGGGATGAGCTAAAGTTTCCGTAGCTGTGCCGATCGTAATTACTTGAGTACCCAGCAGCCGATTTTTCACATCCAGCAGCACCACAGCAAAACGTTCCTGAGACTGCCACATCAAATCCTGACTCAGCGCATCCGCCGCTGCTTGGGGAGAGTCAACCACCGCCATTTCCGGCGGCCGCGACTGAAATACCCGCTTCCCCAACTCCACCGCAGCCAAAATCCCCGTTGCCTTAGCAGGCCCAATCCCGTGAATCTGCGTCAACTCCTGGACGCTAATGCCACGCAGCACAGCCAGAGGGTCGCGCTGGTGCAAGCTCAACTGATTTAAAATATACTGTCCCAGCCCCACGGCCGAAAGTTTACCTTTTCCCTGACCGGTACCCAGCAGAATCGCAATCAATTCCGCCGTCGCCAAACTTTTCGGGCCACCGGCCATCAGCCGTTCCCGCGGCCGTTCACCGGGAGGCAAATCCACAATTCTCAAGCTGTAAGTCATAGATGCACCTTACTAATACAGCGGAAGCTCAGCAATTACATAATTTTAGCCGATCGATCTGCGTTCTTCAAATCAGTACAATCACCGAAAAAAGCCAAAGCATTAACCGAGGTTTTTGGCGCGTGCATATCTAAGGCAATGTTTCGCTTTTCGATCGAGTCTTGGAGGGCTGCGCTAACGCCCGCAAGAAATTTCAGGCGTTTGAGAGCTTTCTTCACCACCAGCCACGGCAGGGCGGTTTCATTCTCTTGTCGGGGCAGCCCCCCGTGGCTGCCCCGATGGTTGAAACAATTACAAAATTCGCGGTAAGATAATTGATAATTAATATCATTAAATTTTAGATATCATCCAGTCATGACCATCACCCTGACCATGAAAGAGGATTGCGAACTGTGGGCAGAAGCTAACCAAAATAGCCCCCAAGCACCAGAAAAAGAGCCATTTGAAATCATCAGTCAAATGCCCAAGCAACTAGGTAAAGGCTATATACGGGATATTGAGGTGCATCCTGATCTCTGGCTAACGATTTGGGATTGTGAATATCACGATGATGTCCTATATAAAATCCCTGAGTGGGATCACCCACTGCAATTTTGCGTTCTCCTTTCCGGCAAAGTCATAGACGAATATGGGGGGCAGTCAGGGGAAGGATATACGTGTATTTCTGGTAGCGGTATTCAACGCAAAATGCTTACAAAATCCCCCAAATTTCGACAGGTGGGCGTTGACATTCATATGCCTCCTAACTTGCTGGCAACTTTTTTCCCCGATGAAACAGGAGAAATTCCCCAGCAGTTGCGTCTGTTGGCAAAGGGTAATGATTGGCAGACTTTGCTCTACCCGGAAACTACGGCGGCTATTCAGGGAGTAGCACAGCAAATTGTCAACTGTCCTTTCCAGGGAATCACAAAGCGGATGTATTTACAGGGTAAGGTGTTGGAACTAATGGCGTTGCAGTTAGCTCCTATATTATCTACTCAAGACGGACTGCAACCGGAGCCGCGATTGAAGACAGACACCATCGCCCGGATTCATCTGGCTAGGGAAATTTTAGTGGCACGTTTGGAGCATCCGCCGTCATTGCTGGAGTTAGCGCAAAGTGTCGGGGTGAGCGATCGCACTCTGCAACGTGGATTTAAGGAAATGTTTGGCAAAACAGCATTTAGCTACCTGACAGAGAAACGTATGGAATCGGCAGAGCAGTTATTGCGTCAAGGAAACATAACTATTACTGAGGTTGCTCACCGAGTTGGTTATTCCGAGCCAAGACGCTTTGCTGAAGCCTTTAAGCGCAGGTTTGGTATCACGCCGAGCGGATGTTTATTTGGTAGAAAGTCGTTTTCAGGCACATAATGCGGTTTTGGGCATAGACGCACTTGCGATTAATTCTCTATACTCAGCTCCATTGAATTAGAAACTATTTGCAGTAATCGAGTTTGGGTCTAACACCTAATAACTCTTGAAGCACCCCACCCGCGCTGTCGCGACCCGGACCTTGGTAAGGAGAGGGTTGGGGAAGGGCATAGGTGTCAACTTAAGCCTGAAAGCCTTGATAAATCTCGGTTTTACCTGAGTCCAGATCCCCCTAAATCCCCCTTAAGAAGGGGGACTTTGAGTAAGTTCTTGTCCCCCCCTTCTTAAGGGGGGCTAGGGGGGATCTAGATTTAATAGTCAAACAGCATTCTGTGACTGGCTTTCAGGCTTAAGTTGACACGAATGGGGGAAGGGGTATGACTGCAAAGCGGATTAATTCAGTCAAGTTCTACAAAAAGCTGGTGTATTAGGAGTTGCGATGAAGCGTTGGTGTTTGTCTGGTAGTGTGCGACTGTGGTTTTTACTGTGTCTGTCGGGATGCTTGAATGCTGTTGCAATTGGGCCGGGATGGGCAGAAATTCAACCAATGGGTGAAAAACAGGAAGTCGAAAGTCAGGAAAATTTACAACCTCTGTTGACTGGAAAAATTCGGCAATTGAGTGAAGTTGAGCGTCCCAGCACTAGCGCCAGATTGCTGGTGCAGTCGCCAGCACCAACTAACCCCCCTTCCGTCCCAGGGTGGTTTCATTCTCACCAAAAACGTGAATTTTTTAGGGGTAGTGCCCCCGTGCCTACCCCCGACCCAGACGATTCGATCGGCAGGTCAGACCCAGAGGGCCGGCACGGGGGCACGGCCCGGTCGAATGAAACAGCCCTGTCTTCCGTCCCCCCTTACCAAGGCCAGGGGGGTGAAATTGTGCAAGTTACATCGGCAGAAATTCAACCAATGGGTGAAAAGCAGGAAGTCGAAAGTCAGGAAAATTTACAATCTCTGTTGACTGGAAAAATTCGGCAATTGAGTGAATTTGAGCGTCCCAGCACTAGCGCCAGATTGCTGGTGCAGTCGCCAGCACCCCAAACAGCCCCCTCACCAGAAATTGTACAGGTGACGGGAGTGCAAGCTAGACCCACAGAGAAAGGTGTGGAGGTGATTTTACAGACGACTGTTCGAGAACGACTGCAAATCACCAATCGCAGTGCTGATAAT
Organism: Microcoleus sp. MP8IB2.171; assembly: GCA_030248405.1. Classification (GTDB taxonomy): domain Bacteria; phylum Cyanobacteriota; class Cyanobacteriia; order Cyanobacteriales; family Microcoleaceae; genus Microcoleus. The sequence goes on along the minus strand of JARCMA010000010.1, from coordinate 12,302 downwards.
AACTTTATTGCTGATATTCCTAATGCCCAACTGCGTTTACCTAGTGGCGATGCTTTTACATTCCGCTCGGAAAAACCAGTTGAGGGGATTACTGAGATAACAGTTGCAAATATTGATGCGAATACCGTGCGGGTAACGGTGGTGGGTGAGAAGGCTTTACCAACGGTTGAGTTATTTGATGATAATGCAGGTCTGGTTTTTGGTGTAACTTCTGCGGCAATTGCGACGCAGCCTCCACTGCAACCAGAACCAGAGCAGCCCACAAGTGAGACACCGCAAGAGGAACCATCGGCACAAACTGATCGGCGGCCAATTGAGTTAGTCGTGACGGGTCAGCAAGATGCCTATCGAGTGCCGAATACTACGACTGGGACAAAAACTGATACACCTTTGCGTGACATTCCCCAATCGATTCAAGTTGTACCAAAAGAAGTATTGCGCGATACTCAATCACGCAATATCACCCAAGCTTTAGAGAATGTGCCTGGTTTGATTTCACAAGGGAGCGGTGCAGCAAATACAAGGGATTACTTTACTGCTCGCGGATTTGAGCAATATGATGCCCTGGTCAATGGTTTACCGGATCGGCAAATCACTTCGGATGGCAATATTTTCAATGTTGAACGCATTGAAGTTTTACGGGGGCCAGCCTCTGTCTTGTATGGGGATAGTGGTAACGGTTCTGTCGGTGCCCTCATCAATTATGTAACTCGCCGTCCCTTAAGCAATCCGTTCTTTGAGGTTGAAGCCAGTGTTGGGAATTATGGCTTTTACCAGGGTACAATTGATGTCTCTGGGCCACTCAATCCCGCCAGGTCTGTTTTGGGGCGACTGATTGTCGGTTATCGGAATTATGATAGTCCTGTAGAATTTGCGACAGCGAAAACTTTTGGTGTTGCCCCCAGCTTAAGCTTCCAACTTGGCAGCAAAGCCAATCTCATCGTAGAGGGGGATGTCAATATCATGGAGCGTTACGATGCTATCAGTGTACCTGTCGTGGGTACACTGCTACCCAACCCCAATGGTAAAATTCCGTTTAGCTTTAACCCCGGTGGTCCATTTGACGAGCCTACAAGCATCATCAACGGGAGGGTAGGCTATCAATTTGAGTATCAGTTTAACGATAATCTCAAGCTTCGCAATGCTTTTCGTTATAACTTTTATTTCTCTGACGGGGTAGGAGCTTCCCCTACGAGCCTAGACGCAGACAATCGCACTCTCAACAGAGTGGCAACCTTTAACAGAGGTTCCTTGAACTATTATTTAGTTGATACGAACCTGTTAGGCAAGTTTAAAACAGGCGAAGTTGAACACCAAGTTCTGTTTGGGTTTAGCCTCAGCCGTTATGATATTGACTCGGCTGGCGGTTTTGGCTTCCCCATAGCACCCGTAGATATTTTTAACCCGGTTTATAACCAGAATTTCACCCTTGGAGACGAGACGAGGAATAGTTTAACCACAACGGATGTTGCTGGTTTGTATGTGCAGAATCAGATCACATTGCAGCAAAATCTTAAGCTGTTAATTGGTGGACGCTTTGATTATTCTGAAAATCGCGAAATTGATCGGTTGGCTAATACAAAGTCGAGCCAGTCAGATACAGCTTTTAGTCCTCGTGTGGGCATTGTGTATCAGCCAATTGAGCCAATTTCCCTCTATGCAAGTTATGGGCGATCATTTAATCCACTCACTGGCAGAACGTTCTCTGGTGAGTCTCTCATCCCAGAGCGTGGGACTCAGTATGAAGTCGGTATCAAAGCAGATATCACCAATCGGTTAACTGCTAATCTAGCTTTGTATGATTTAAACCGTTCTAATGTGACCACTCGTGACCCCGTTAACCCTGGATTTTCCGTACAATCGGGTAAACAGAGGAGTCGGGGATTAGAATTTGATATTAGTGGCGAAATTCTGCCTGGTTTGAATATTATTGCTGGCTATGCTTACACTGATGCCAGAGTCTTGGAAGATAATAACATTCCTGTAGGAAACCGTCTGTTTAATGCCCCAGAACACGCGGTTAACCTCTGGACAACTTACCGGATTCAAAGTGGTGCAGCCAGAGGGCTAGGTTTTGGTTTAGGGCTTTATTATATTGGCGATCGCCCCATAGATAATGCCAATACTGTTAACCTACCAGGTTTTGTCAGAACAGATGCGGCAATTTTTTATGAAAGAGATGAATTTCGCGCTGCTTTGAACATCCGCAACCTCTTCGATATAGAAAACTACGTGAGTGAATACGGCTCCAGTGATTTTGTGAATATCGGCACCCCCTTCACGATTCAAGGTTCTTTATCATGGCGATTCTAAACCTGTACACTTCATGATTATTAGTTCAAGACGCATTTGGGTATATCTCCTCTTTGCTGCCAGCTTGACTGTACTGGCGATTTTTTACCAAGGCAACAACAGTTTACCCAAGGCCGAAACCAGTACAATCGAACAGAATTGTCGCATGGTTCAGCACGGCATGGGTGTAACCTGTGTACCTCATCACCCTCAACGGGTTGTGACTTTATCCACTATGGATTTAGCGAATGCCCTAGCGTTGGGCATTAAACCCATCGCCACTGCCAATGACTTTAGAACAGCCACAGGCGAGTTCCCTCCTTATTTGTATTCCCAAGCTCAGGGAATACCAACTCTGGGCAGTTCTGCCCAACCGAATCTGGAGAAAATCCTGTATCTGAAACCAGACCTCATTTTTAGCTGGTGGGGTAGCTCTCCTAAATCAATCAATCCTTTGGTGACTAAAATCGCCCCAACAGTTGCCTACAGTTGGTTGGAATTAAGCTGGAAAGAAGTTTTTAATTCCACAGCTCAACTGTTAGGGAAAGAGCAAGCTGCCCAAGTTGCTTGGCAACATTACCAAACTAAAATTCAAGACTTGAAAACTGCACTAGGTAACCGCTATCAAAATAAAACAATATCCTTTATCTCTTTTAATTTTGGTCGAATAGGCACAAATGTCAACAATTCGTTTGCCGGGTCAATATTAAAGGATGCAGGTTTACAACGCCCACCCAGCCAGGATAGGGTCATTGAACCAGGGGGTCATATAGAGTTTTCTCTGGAGGAAATCAATAAAGCCGATGGCGATATTCTCTTTGTTGCTAGTTTTACCGATGATGATCAAAAAGTTGTGGAGAATTTGCAACGCAATCCACTTTGGCAAACTTTAAAAGCCGTGCAACAAAAGCGGGTCTACTTTGTCAGTGGGGTGACGTGGTTATGGGGTCCAGATATGATTGGTGCTGAGGCAGTGATTGATGATCTGCGGAAATACCTTGTGGAAGTACCGGAGCGCGAAGAGGGGCAATTGCTTGAATAACGTGCCAGTGCGATCGCACGGTATAGCAGAAGCTAATAGTGTATTGGATGACTTGTTTAAATACTTGCCGGAAGGTGGATAAAATCTGTATCTTACTAACAATGCGATCCGGAATATACCCACAAGCTATGTTTGGCATGGTCAAAATTGAAAGTTGTGACAATAACCCATTTATACAAATAAACTGAAATGCTAAATAAATTATTGGTATTCATCAATTCATTGGTGAGCCATACAAATCCCTCCCTAACACACCACAACTCCACAGCCAAACCCACCCTCTTCGTATGTAAATCATGCCATCGTTCCTCTGAAGAACCACAAAAAAATCAACCCTGCGACGGTACTATTTTACTTGACCAACTCAACACTTTATGCAGCGATAAATTCCTATTTGACGCACTTGAAATTAAACCAGTGGGATGTTTATGGGCGTGCAATCATGGCTGTGTTGTATCCGTCGCTAGTCCAGATAAACCTACCTATCTATTCGTCAATCTCACCCCCGGAGAAAGTGCCACCGCATTACTAGATTTTATGCAACTGTATATCAAAAGCCCTAAAGGAACTGTAGTTTGGAAACAGATTCCTGAACTGTTGCAGTCTGCTATTTTCGCCCAAATACCCCCTGTAGTAATAATTAAGGAAACTCTCGGTAATTCTGATTAATTATTTTCTCTAAATTGGGCATTTATCATGACCTCTTTCCCATTAACAAAAAACCATCCTCTCTTACGTTTATTACACTATGCTAAAAACTACCGCCCTCAAGTGTGGACTGCGGCTACTTTTACCATCCTCAATACAATCTTCGACCTCGCACCATCCTATTTAATAGGTGTCGCCGTAGATGTTGTGGTGGAAAAAGAAAGTTCTATCATTGCCCAATTTGGGATTACCAACATCATTGGACAATTGGCAATCCTATCATTATTAACTTTACTCATTTGGACTTTAGAATCATTATCTGAATTGATCTACGATCGCTTGTGGCGCAACCTCGCCCAAACTATGCAGCATGAGTTACGTCTTGATGCCTATAGCCATTTACAAGAACTAGAACTGAGCTACTTTGAAGAATGTTCTACAGGCACACTTTTGTCAATATTAAACGACGACATCAATCAATTAGAACGGTTTCTTGATTCTGGGGCTGCGGAAATTCTGCAATTTATCACCACTATTTTAGCTGTGGGTGGTTCATTTCTAGTGATAGCTCCCAATATAGCTTGGTTGGCAATCCTACCCACACCCTTCATTTTCTGGGGTTCATTAGCATTTCAAAAACGACTCGCTCCCCGTTATGCCGATGTGCGCGACAAAGCCGGATTTATTAATAGTCGTTTAGCTAATAATATCTCAGGGATTGCCACAATTAAAAGCTTCACGGCTGAAACCTACGAAAGAGGTCGTGTCTCATCTGAAAGCGAATCCTATCGCCGCAGTAATGGTAAAGCGATCGCACTTTCGGCTGCTTTTTATCCAGCAATTCGATTAGTGGTTGTAATCGGTTTCATCGCCACGTTGTTTTTTGGTGGGGTTGCAGTGGCGAATAATCAGTTAACTGTGGGAACTTATGGTTTTATGGTGTTCATTGTCCAGCAATTACTGTGGCCGTTTGCCAGCTTGAGCCAAATTATGGATGAGTATCAACGGGCAATGGCTTCTATTAAACGAGTCATGGGATTGTTGGATACTCCCATTGCTATTCCCACAGGAAACCGTACTTTACCAAAAGTACGCGGTGAGGTGCATTTTGACAATATCACCTTTGCATACAACGATCGCACAAATGTACTCAAAGATTTATCATTGCACATTCCACCAGGTGCAAATATTGGCATTGTTGGTGCAACTGGTTCTGGTAAAAGTACCCTAGTCAAACTACTGCTACGCTTTTACGAAGTCCAAGGCGGACAAATCCTAGTTGATGGTATCGATATTCGAGAGTTACAACTCTTAGAACTACGACGCTGCATCGGTTGGGTGAGTCAGGATGTGTTTCTGTTTCACGGTACGGTAGCTGAGAACATTGCTTATGGTAGCTTTGATGCAAGTAATGAAGACATCATCCATGCTGCCAAATTAGCCCAGGCTCACGAGTTCATCCTGCAACTACCCCAAGAATACGATACTATCGTTGGCGAACGGGGACAGAAACTTTCTGGAGGACAACGGCAGCGAATTGCGATCGCCCGTGCTATTCTCAAAGACCCACCAATTTTGATTTTGGATGAGGCGACTTCTGCGGTGGATAATGAGACGGAAGCGGCGATTCAGAAGTCGCTGGCTATGATTACCCAGAATCGGACGACAATTGCGATCGCTCATCGTCTTTCCACAATTCGCCACAGTCACTGTATATATGTAATGGATTATGGTCAAATTGTCGAGCAGGGTAAGCATGAGGATTTACTAGCACTTGATGGAATTTATGCCAATTTGTGGCGCGTACAGTCTGGGATACATTAATACTTGCCTTAAACAGAATGACCTACAACAACACCAAATAATTGGATATGTCCCCCTTCAATTTGATGGTCAATAAATAGTTAATTGTTGAGAGTGTATAAAATGACAAAAGGGTTTACAAAATTGTCTAGAGAATGGAAAAATCACCAAATATCACCCTTATCTGGTCTGGTTTTGGGACTGGTTATCTTGTTCATTTGCTTGGTATATAGTGTCACTTTAGGTGCAGCAGAAATACCTCTGGAAAAGATTTTGACATCTTTTATAGCCTTTGATGGTTCCTACGATCACTTAGTAATTCAGACAGTAAGATTACCGCGATCGCTCATTGCTATACTCGTAGGTTCAGCCTTGGCAGTATCAGGAGCGTTAATGCAAGGTTTAACGCGCAACCCCTTAGCAGATCCAGGTATTTTAGGTATTCAGTCGGGGGCTGCATTGGCTGTAGTTGCCACAATTTTTGTTTTTGGCAGTTCGTCCTTGAGTGTTTTAACCATTGTGGCCTTTTTGGGTGCAGGAGCCACAGCAATGTTAGTCTACTTCCTTGGTTCTCTAGGAAAAGGAGGGCCTACACCATTGAATCTCACAGTAGCAGGCGCAGCGCTCACGGCTCTGATTTCTTCCCTGACAACTGCTATCCTTATCGTCAGTCAACGCACCTTAGAAGAAATTAGATTTTGGTTAGCAGGTTCACTGGCTGGGCGCGATATCAATATGTTCTTGCAAGCACTGCCTTTCGTCGCCCTTGGATTAGTCATTGCTTTTGCCCTTGGTAGACAAATTACTACCATGAGTCTCGGTGAAGACATAGCAAAAGGCTTAGGTCAACAGACAGCTTGGGTGAAAATCATCACGGCTATTAGCGTTGTTTTACTAGCGGGAAGTGCCGTGTCTATTGCCGGGCCAATCGGCTTTATCGGCTTAGTTGTTCCCCATATAGTGAGATTTTTCATTAAAGCTGATTACCGTTGGATTTTGCCCTATTCCGCAGTGGTAGGTGCAACTTTACTTTTGGTTGCAGATATTACCGCCCGTGTATTACTTAAACCCCAGGAATTACCTGTGGGAATAATGACAGCACTGGTTGGTGCGCCCTTTTTTGTCTACTTGGCTAAGTCAAAGGTGAAGAAGTAAGCTTACTCCGCGAGTTCAGCGACGGAGCTTTAGCCTCAAAGCGCAGCTATTGGAAAAAGGTCAAGCTGACCTTCTAACCGACAACTAAACCCTGGACTTTCGGGAGAACTTACGGATCTCCCCAAGGCAGCGATATTACACGCAGCATTTATATCCGAATCATGATCAAATCCACAGTGTCCACACTTAAATTTCTTCCCGTGCCGATAAGATTTTTTCTTATCGGTTTCGGGGTGAACGTGTCCACATCTGGAGCAACTTTTCGAGGTGTATGCGGGTGGCACAAATACCACTCGAACACCTGCTATTATCGCTTTGTAGGCAACAAAAACCCTGAGTTGATAGAACGCCCAATTGTTTGTTCTACGCCGCTCAGTTTTGTTTCTAGGCTGTTGATTCAAGCTCTGTCTAATGTTAGTCAGATCCTCAAAAGCCAGTGCCGCATTAAGTTGTTTTGCTTCGCTGACAAGTTGCTTAGAGATGTTGTGGTTAAGCCAGGACTGAAAGCGTTGTTCTCTGCCTTGAAGCCTTCTCATCAGGCGACGTGCCGAACGAGTGCGTTTGCGTTGAATGTTCGCTCTAGTTTTAGAATACTTGTCTCGGACAGACTGAATTTGCTTGCCGCTCCAAGCTTTGCCTGTAGAGGTGGTTGCGATGTCGATCCGACCGAGATCCACTCCTACCACCTTCGGAGTTTTACCAGTTGGCGGAGCGTCTATCTCAACAACAATGTTGATGTAGTAATCGCCTTGCCTAGTTTTATTGAGAGTTGCACTGGTTGGAGCTTGACCACGCAACAATGCAATTTGATACCCACCAATTTTCAGAGGCAAGTTAACTCGTCCACTTATCAGAGTAATACCAGCGACTTGATTGGATTCATCGTACTTAAATGTCCGAGCATCCAAGCTAATCGAGGTTGGTCTAAATTTGTGAATCTGTTTAACTGCTTTGGCGTTACTAACCACCCGTCTAATTGCTTGACAGACATGGTTAGCTTTCAATCCTGTAGACAGCCGCACTGGATGGTAGACAAGGTGATGCAACTTAGTTACATTCCAACATTTAGCAACTTTGGCTGTGTCCAATATCTGGTTACAAGCATCCGCAAATCTATCAAGTGTGCGGTCAATTTCTCGCCGCAACTCTTGATGGACTATAAGCTTGCATTTTACCGATATAGATTGAGTCATGATCTTATAATAGCTCATCCATACTGGTTGTGCAACTAGACTAAACCAGAGCGCAAAAGGCGATTAAAATCGCGGAGGCGTTGTTCCTTGCTAGGCGGGTTCCCCGCCCAGCACCCGATTTAAAAATCGGGATTTCCCAACTACCGAGTATTTCGTATGAAGTTGGATTGGCTCGTTATCCGTTCCGAGGCGATATCTTTTCGCATAGACCGACGTGTACCACTGATGCTGTTATGTTTGGCAGTGGTGATTGCAGTGGCGATGGTGATGAATGTGGGCAGAGGTGAATATCCCATTTCGCCCTTGGATATCGTTAAAACTGTATTTGGTTTAGATACAGGGAACCCAGACCATGCTTTCGTGATTCACAACCTACGGCTACCCCGCACCCTTGTCGCTTTTATGGTGGGAGTGGCGTTTGCTATTTCTGGCACTATCTTTCAAGGTCTCACACGCAATCCCTTAGCTGACCCTGGTATTATTGGCATCAATGCTGGGGCGAGTTTAGCAGCAGTGACAGTAATTGTCCTATTTCCATCAGCACCGATTTACACATTGCCTGTTTCAGCCTTTGCAGGTGCTTTATTGATGGCTGTTTTAATTTACTCCCTAGCTTGGAATAACGGTAGTTCGCCGATTCTATTAATTTTAATGGGTATTGGCTTGTCTGCGATCGCCAGTGCATTCACCAGCTTGATGATTACCTTTGGGGATATTTATGACGTTAGTAATGCTTTGGTTTGGTTGGCTGGCAGTGTCTACGGACGCACTTGGGAGCAAGTCTTTTCCTTCTTACCTTGGTTGATTGTTTTCGTACCAATGGCGTTGACATTGGCAAGACATTTGAACGTCTTAAATTTAGGAGATGATGTCGCCAAAGGTTTAGGTACTCGCGTGGAATGGCAACGTGGTTTGCTAGTGCTGGTGGGTGTAGCTTTAGCAGGTGCAGGAGTCGCTACTGCCGGAATGATTGGTTTTGTCGGTTTAATTGCACCTCATTTAGGCAGACAGTTGGTAGGTACAAATCATGAAGGGTTAATTCCTACTTCTGCATTGTTAGGGGGTGTGATTGTTGTAGTCGCAGACTTGCTAGGAAGAACAATGTTTGCGCCTATCGAACTTCCTTGTGGGGTAGTGACTGCTGCTATTGGTGCGCCTTATTTTCTGTATTTGTTAATTCGTAACCGGAAAAAATAAGGGACGAATAAATTCAAAATTAAAGAATTTCTCACTCCTGACCTTCTGCCTTGTCTACGACACGCTACGCGAACTGTGTTCTTCAAGATTCAAAATGGTATCAACTATGAAAGGATTATCAACCAAAAGTCTGTCTTTAGCTTATGATGGTGTGCCAATTATTAAAGATTTAAATTTAGCAATTCCTACCGGACAAATTAGTGCTTTAGTTGGTGCTAATGGTTGTGGTAAATCCACATTATTGCGAGGTCTAGCCAGATTACTTAAACCATATCACGGTACAGTTTATCTTGATGGGCAATCTATTTTTAATCTTTCTACTAAGGACGTAGCGAAGCAATTAGGGATCTTACCGCAAGGGCCAGTTGCACCAGAAGGATTAACAGTCAGAGATTTGGTAGCACAAGGACGTTATCCTTATCAAAATTGGTTGCAGCAGTGGTCAGCCAAAGATGAAAGAATTGTGCAGCAGGCACTCTTAATTACAAATTTACTGGAGTTGGCAGATAGAGGATTAGATACTTTGTCTGGTGGACAACGACAGCGAGCTTGGATTGCAATGGCACTAGCACAAGATACAGATATTTTACTTTTGGATGAGCCGACTACTTTTTTGGATTTGGCACACCAGATAGAAGTTTTAGATTTGTTGTATGAGTTGAACCAAAGTCAGGGAAGGACAATTGTGATGGTATTGCATGACTTGAATCAAGCGTGCCGTTATGCTGATTATTTAGTTGCTGTCAAAGATGGTCGGATTTTTGCGGCTGGGGAACCGAAACTGGTAATGACTGAGGAGATGATACTCTCAGTTTTTGAGTTAGAATGTCGTATTATTCCTGACCCAATTTTGGGAACGCCAATGTGTGTACCCATAGGACGTAAGGGAAAGTTAACTTCCTCGCAAACAAACGCGTGCGAGTAGCAATGGAACAAAAATGTACGCTAACGACTGATAAGTCTGATTCAGCCACTCCACGATCTACCCATAACTTTTGAAACAGGGGCGATCGTTCTTTCTGGCTAGCAGTGCGACTGGTTTTTAGTTCTTGCTCGCCTTCTCTCTGCACTTTCGGCGATCGCCAGAATCAGTTGGCGTGCCATAACTAATGACCTCTCAACAGTATCTTTATTCTATGCAACTTCATGTAAAACTGGTATCAGATGAAAAAACTAAACATAGCGACTTTTATTAGTTAAAAGTAGAAGTAATCCAGGATGCAGAAACCGGGTTTATTTTACCAAAATACGCAGTAAATGACTAGAACCAAGTATTTTTCTTAAAAAACTAAGTTTCTCGCCCCAACCGGGCGTAAGTCCTGGTAAAATTTTTTGTAATGCTGCCAAAAAAGTGAGATGCATACCCAGCTATGTTCAGCGCAAAGGTGCGCTTACCCTAAATTCTGGCCATTCAGTTGAGGCCAGCAGCCCCGATGAAACTGGTTGTGGCACCTTAGGTGCTGTAACCCCAAGCAAAACGAACGAAACTGCCATCAATCCGCCGTACAAGGCAGCCGATCGCTTGCGAGTTCCCAGTCCCACCCATTGAGGATTTAGCAGACCCAGACAAAAAGCCGGTGTGGAAAACATGAAAGTTAATACAAACAAGCTGGACATCACACACCTCCGCCTAGCGAATTGCAGCGATTAATTACTTTTATCTCCAATTAATAGCTCACAAATCCGCTTAAAAAAGTGGCAATTTAGGATTTATAACTTGAGAATTATTGATGTTTATCAAACAATAATAAAAGTTTTAAAATCTCTTACTTTAGGTAGTTGTTAAAAAAATAAGAGCTTTCTAGAGAGTCCAAAAATTTAGCTTAAAATAGACACTAAATTCCTCGCTCAAAATATGAAAGTCCGCTTTAACGTAGTCCGCCAAAATCAAAACGAGGCTCCCCGGGTTCACACTTACACGCTAGATGTGGAAGAGAGCAATACCATCCTAGACTGCCTCAACAGCATCAAGTGGGAACACGACGGCACTTTAGCTTTTCGCAAAAATTGCCGCAATACAATTTGCGGCAGTTGTTCTATGCGAATTAACGGTCGATCGGCTTTAGCTTGCAAAGAAAATGTCGGTAGCGAACTCGCAAGACTTGACAAAATAGCCCATTTCAGTTCAGCAGAAAAGTCTGCCGATTCCATCCCAGAAATTACCGTCGCCCCAATGGGAAATATGCCGGTAATCAAAGATTTGGTCGTCGATATGACCAGTTTTTGGGACAACCTGGAAGCAGTTGAACCCTATATCAGCACCGCCTCGCGAGCAATTCCTGAACGAGAATTTCTGCAAACTCCCGAAGAGCGATCGAAACTCGACCAAACTGGCAACTGCATCCTCTGTGGTGCGTGCTATTCTGAGTGCAACGCCCGCGAAGTTAACCCGGAATTTGTGGGGCCCCACGCCCTCGCCAAAGCTTACCGCACGATCGCCGACGGGCGCGACAGCGAAACCGAAAATCGGCTGGAAAAATACAACGAAGGCACCTCCGGCGTGTGGGGATGCACTCGCTGTTACTACTGCAACTCGGTTTGTCCGATGGAAGTTGCGCCGATGGATCAAATTGGTAAGATTAAACAAGAGATTCTCGATCGCAAAGACGACCAAGCGAGTCGATCGATCCGCCACCGCAAAGTCTTAATCAATCTCGTCAAAGAAGGCGGCTGGATAGACGAGCGCAAATTTGGCATCGAAGTAGTAGGAAACTACTTCCGCGACGTTAAAGGTTTGCTGAGTCTGGGCCCGTTGGGTTTGAGAATGATCGCTCGCGGCAAGTTCCCGCTGTTTTTTGAGCCTTCAGAAGGTACCGAAACCGTGCGAAATCTGATCGAATCGGTGCAAAGTTTAGAAAATTCGGCAGATTAGCGATCGGCTGTCGTTTTCCGGTAAATTACAAGTTGTGCGATCGTAAAGCTTCCCAAAAAGCATCACTCAAAACACGAAACTCAAAACTTTTAAATGACTG
>JARCMA010000563.1 GCA_030248405.1 Microcoleus sp. MP8IB2.171 | reverse complement strand
GTATTTTATTCATGAGTATAACGCCAGTTTATCTATCACTTAAAACCATTAATTATACTGACTATGCAGGACTACCGTTGCTGTTAGTTTATTCCAAAATGAATCAGATTTAAATTGGTCTAAAATTCCTTCTCCCCGATCGACTAAAATGATAACTTCAGGATTAGCCTCTAAACCTTTTCCGCTGAAAGCGTCACGTAGCCTCAAACGGGGCTATCTCCTTGCAATTGGGCTGCGACATTTTTCACGTTAAACTTACCCAGCAAATCTCCAGCCCAACTGCTTTGATTTGGCGATAAAATCGGTTGTCTGCTTACCAAAACTAAAGTGTCGGGGCTTTGATTTGGGATGTCTGCTAAAAATGTTTGGTAGCATTTTAACAGAAGTTCGGGATTCGTATTGAGGGATTTAGCTAAAGTGGTTGTTAACTCTTCTAGGGATTTCCAGCTATCAACTTGAGTCAGTAAAGTTTTAATTCCAAGCTGTTGCAATTTTTGCATTGTTTGGTCGTGAAATCTCGACGCACCTACCACCAAATCCGGTTTCAATGCGATGATTTTTTCCAAATTGGGAGGGGTACGTTCGGCAGTTACTGCGGTAATTCCTGTAAATTTGGGGTTGCTGCTGACTAATTTGCTGCCGGGAATTCCTACAAGTTTGGTTGGATCGAGTTGATGGATAATATCGGCGGTTAAAGGTGTTAAAGCTACAACTTTTTGTGCTGATTCGCTGTTAGTTGTTTGTGGTTGATTAACTGGCGAACCAGCAGGAGTTGATTGCTGAATTTGGGGTGAAGTAACAGCGGAGCAAGCGGTAAATGCTAAACTCAGCAACAGGATAGCGGTACGAGAAAACAAAGTTTTGTACATAGTTTAGGCGGGAGTTACTGCAAGTTTAGGCCAGGTTGAGACAGAATTGACGGGAAGTTCGATCGCACTTTAGCGCTTAATGATTTAAATATCAATAGTTTACGGTAGATTTTGTATAAAAAACCGCCTTTCTTGCCTGAATACGGATTTTTTAAGTATCTCTTAAGTTTTATTCCACCCTTGGGAATCAATACTAGGCAATAGTTTAAAGCCTTTGGCACTCAGATAGAACACCGGATTGCGGCAATCAGTTAATAGAAATAATTATGAATAAATAGAGCACTTAGTGCGAGCAGAAGTTTATATTTAGTATAAATTTATTAAGTGTGAATAGTAGGATCGATCGCACAAATCTGCAAGCCTACAGAAGTTTCTAAAATGATAGCTTCTAAGCCAAAAATTTCAGCTAAATTATCAGGAGTTAAAACTTGTGCCGGAGTTCCTACACAAAAAAGTTCTCCTTTATTTAACATAGCAATCCGCGAACTGTACCTAGCAGCTAAATTAATTTCATGCAGCACCGTAATAATCGTCAATTTGTGTTTTTGATTGAGTTGATTAAGCAGTTCTAACAATTGCAACTGATAGCAAATATCTAAGTAGTAGGTTCATCTAATAGCAAAACTTGCGGATTTTGAGCCAAAGCTAAGGTGAGAAAAGCGCGCTGGCGTTCGCCTCCTGAGAGTTGTTCGACAGGGCGATCTCGAAATTTCTCAATCCCCGTTTGACTGATAGCAACTTCCACCTTTTCTGCATCTTCCTTGCTCAATTCCCACTGCCACCAACCCTGATGAGGAAAACGTCCTAAACTAACTAATTGCCGTACCGTCAAACCTTCCGGTACTGTTTGCTGCTGCGGCAAAATAGCTAATTTTTGAGCTACAACAGCCGCAGGTTGAGTATGAATTGCTTTGCCATCAAGCAACACACTTCCTTGCTGCGGAGTTAGGATGCGGCTAACTAACTTCAAGAAAGTAGACTTACCAGAACCGTTGGCACCGATGAGACTCAACCACTCACCAGGTTGTAAAGATAAAGTGATGTTATGGGCGATCGCAACTTCGCCGTAACCACCAGTTAAATTTTGAATTTCTAAAGACATAAGATACAGTTGACAGTTGACAGTTGACAGTTGACAGTTGACAGTTGAAGCGCGAGTGACTAATGACTAATGACTGATGACTACTGACTAGAACGCCGATAAAGCAGCCAAACAAACAGCGGAGAACCCAACAAAGCCGTAACCGTACCCACAGGCAATTCTACGGCACCCAAACGAGCCAAAAAATCAGCAAAAGTCAACACCCAAGCACCGCCGATCGCACTCATAGGCAACACAAACCGATAATCATTACCAACCAACAAACGCACTCCGTGAGGCACAACTAATCCCACAAAACCAATCAATCCGCCGATGCTGACAGCACTAGCAGCCAGCAGAGTAGCAACTCCGCCAATCAATAAGCGCGATCGTACCAGCGAAACCCCCAAACCAACAGCTAAATCGTCGCCCAAAGCCAGCAAATTTATCGCTCTGCCCAAAAAACATCCTAACAGAAAAGCAGCCAAAATATAAGGTGCAGCCACCTGCAAATCCGACCAACCGCGACCGTTAAAACTGCCGATCAACCAATTCAAAGCAGCTTGCAAACGGCTGTCTTCAGCTAACAGCAACAGTGTAGTTTGTATTGCCCCAAACAGAGAACTCACAGCCACACCAGCTAAAACCAAACGTTCCACAGAAATCCCCGTTTTAGTTTTTCCCAAAAAGTAGACCAGCATCGAAGTTAAAATAGCACCTATCCAAGCCGCCAAAGGCACCCAAGTTTGAAATATTCCCAAAGTCAGCATGGTAATCGCAACCAACCCCACACCCGCCGAAATTCCTAATACAAAAGGATCAGCTAAACCGTTGCGGAGCAAACCTTACAGCAAAGCCCCCGACATTCCTAAAGCCGCACTAACTGTCATCGCTGCCGCAACTCTGGGCAAACGCAATTCCCAGAAAATCGTTTGATTGACAGCATCACCTTGGTGCAGAAATGCTTGCCACAATTGATCGGCACTCATCGGCACCGCACCAAAAGAAAGCGAAAGGGCGATGGTTAATAGCAAACCCAATCCTAAGAATACAACTGCCTGAAAAACTCGATATTTTAACCAGATCTTTTGCAGAGTCACTACATTGCACCACAATCTTGATTAACAGCACTAAATACTATATTTCCTCTGTTTTGAATGCTCGAACTCGTTAACTACAATAACAATAATCGATTCACCTGAAGAAGGCTTGAGTGGGAGCAGATGAGCAGGCGATCGCACCCGTCGGCAAAATTAAATGTATAATATTAACGAAGTAAACCGCTACGAGTGAATCATGTCCGCAAATACCGCGCTACCCGCAACCCTAGCTAAAATCGTCCAGCGCTTTCAGCGACATTCCGATCCGAAACAGCGCTACGAACAACTGCTGTGGTATGCCAAGCGACTCCCAGCATTTCCAGAAAGCGATAAACTGCCGGAAAACAAAGTTTCTGGCTGCGTGTCGCAAGTTTATATTACTGCAAATTTGGCAGACGGAAAAGTTTTGTATCAAGGCGATTCAGACGCTCAGTTAGTCAAAGGATTAGTTGGCTTGCTGGTGGAAGGTTTGAGCGGATTAACGCCTGCTGAAATAGTCACCATTACCCCAGATTTTATTCAAGACACGGGATTGAATGTGAGTCTGACACCTTCCCGCGCTAACGGATTTTACAACATCTTTCAAATGATGAAAAATAAGGCACTTGCTTGTGAATTGAGCAAGCAAGCCGAAGCAAATTAAAAGAATAAACAGTCATGACTCAAACTACAAATTTAACAAAATCAGGTTCTGGTAACTATCCTGCCGCAGTTCAAGAATATATCTGGAATTGGAAAGAAACGCAAATCAAAGTTATTTACGAAACCAGAGGACAGGGAAATCCTGTATTGCTACTGCCTGCTTTCAGTACGGTTTCCACGCGAGAAGAAATGCGTCCTTTAGCAGAATTGTTAGCTTCTAACTTTCAAGTTGTGAGCTTAGATTGGCCCGGTTTTGGCGAATCGGATCGCCCGCGAACCGACTATCAACCGCAATTATATCATCAATTTCTCAAGGATTTTGTTGAGGCAATTTTTAATCGTCCGGTTGCTGTAGTTGCTGCCGGTCACGCTGCGGGTTATGCGATGCAATTAGCGCAATCAAAGCCGAATGTTTGGTCAAAGATTGTGTTAGCTGCGCCGACTTGGCGCGGGCCTTTGCCGACGATGAGCAAACAGCAAAGCGGGTGGCATGGAATGGTGAGAGAATTAGTACGATCGCCCTTACTGGGACAATTCCTATACAAACTCAACACTGCGCCGTCATTCCTCAGTTTGATGTACCGCCGCCACGTTTACGCCGATGCTGCAAAAGTCACGCCCGATTTCATCCAAAGCAAATGGCAAGTGACGCAAAAACCCGGTGCTCGGTACGGTTCCGCTGCCTTTGTGACTGGTGGTTTAGATCCGGCAAAAGTGCGATCGGAATTTACAGATAAATTTCACCAATTACCTGTGCCGGTGATGGTTGTAATTGCTGAAAATGCGCCGCCAAAATCAAAGGCTGAAATGGAAGCATTAAGGGAATTACCGGGTGTTGAATCGCGAGTTATTTCGGGTTCTTTGGGTATACACGAAGAGAATGCAGCAGCTTTAGCAAATGCGATTCAATCTTTTCTATAAATTATTTAAATCCCACTCTTCAGTCCGCGCAGGCGGACTTCGTTTGTGTAGCCCCGAATTATATTCGGCGGTTTACAATTCGGCGGTTTACAATTCGGCAGTTTACATCATAAGAATAACAACGGTATTTTGGCTAGTTTTCTCTTCCTTTCCTTTGCCAGTTTATGCTGTCGGACAGTCGCAGTTGGTAAGTTCACAAGAGAGTATTATTGAAGGTGCGATCGACTTTCACATCCATTCTTCTCCTGATGTGATTCCCCGCAGGTTGGATGATTTTGCAGTAGCGAAATTAGCTGCTAGGGCGAAGATGAAAGCTGTTGTATTGAAAAATCATTATGCCAGCACAGCAGCGCGGGCAGTTTTGGTTAATAAAATAGTACCAGAAATCCAAGTTTTCGGAGGAGTTGTTCTCAATCATGCTGTCGGCGGCATTAATCCCGACGCTGTAGACGCAATGCACCGCATCGGCGGCAAATACGGTAAAATAGTGTGGCTGCCAACGGTTGATGCTGAGAATCATTTGCAGGTTTTTCATAAGTCGGGAATTGGGATTAAAGTTGCGGAAAATCGCAAGGTTTTACCGGAAACAGCAGCGGTGTTGAAGATTGTAGCAAAAGAGAATTTGGTATTGGAAACGGGTCATATTTCCTCAGAAGAAGTGATGGCGGTTGTCGGTGCAGCCAACCTTCTCAAAATTAAGAACATCCTGATTACCCACGCAATGGCGGATGTACCCGGTTTGTCTCTAGAAAATATGCAAACAGCCGCCCAGATGGGAGCTTTTCTAGAACTAGCATTTGTCAACGATTTGATGGGAGAAAATGCTGCTGATGACGGACACAAAAACTGGCATCAAGTTTCGATTAGTAAGATGGCAGCAGCGATCAAACTAATCGGAGCGGATCATTTTGTTATGAGCACGGATTTAGGAAGGAAACCAGATCCTTTGCCGGCGGAAGGTTACAAATTATTTGTAAAAAAATTGATGTCGGAAGGTATTTCTCAACCTGAAATTGATTTAATGATGAAGGTAAATCCCGCTCGATTGTTAGGAATTTAGGAGTAAATATGATGTCCGATTGCCTAAATATTCTCCAGTTTGTACTGAGGATTTCTTTCCTTTGATTTCTACTCAAGTAGGCTCTACTTCACGTTCTGGAGATTCTGGCTCGCCCGCTGGGGATGTGGTTGGCAATTCGGATAGCTGCGAATTTAGCTGCAAGCGTTCTTGATAAACGATTTCTAAATGATTTTCTAATTCCGCTACTTGAGATTGCAGTTGATTTTGAGCCTGATTAGCTGTATCGATTTGGCTTTGAAATTCCGATATTTGAGAGTAAAGGTACGATCGCTCTCTGTTAGCTGTTTCTAACTGAGATTGCAGTTGCGATCGCTCTGCTACGCCTAATTCCAGTTGAGCTTGCAAACCCGACAGTTGAGACTGAAGTTGCTCCCGCTCTTCAATCGAGCGATCGAACTTAATTTGAATTTCCGACAACTGGTACTGTACCTGCAATCTGCTTTGGCTAGCCGTTTCCAACTGACTGTCAAATTCCGACAGCAGAGCGTGAAATTGAGAACGTTCTGCATCAACCGTCTCTAACTCTGCTTGCATTTCCAGCAATTGAGCGTTAAGTTGCGATCGCTCCTGCTCCGCAACTTCTAACTGATCTTTAAGTTCTGCCACTTCTGCTAACTGGGACTCAGCTTGTTGAGCATTTTCTAGCTGAAACTGCAAATCAGCAATCAGAGCATCAATTTGCGATCGATCCTGGGCAATTCCTGCCAAAAATCCTTCCATTTCCGACACTTGATTTGTTAACAATTCTTGCTCGCGAGTCACAGTTTCCAACCGACTTTGTAACTGGGACAATTCAGAATTTAGCTGATTTTCATTCTGCACCTTTTGCCGTAATTCCGAAGTTCGGGCATCCAACTGAGCAGCCAAATTCGATATAGCCCCCTGCGAGCCCTGCATCCGCACCAAATTGCGTGAATTTCGCTTATTCAAAATTAGCCAGCAGACTAATGCCCCGCCTCCAAATCCTATGAATAAAAGTAATGCTTCCATTTGTTTTATCTAATTAATATAAATTGAGTGCTTTTGATGCTGATCAAAAAATGGACATCCACAACTCGCTATCTTACTCAAAGCTATCACAACTTGCCAGCCTGTGTTCACTTGGGTCAACAATTTATATTTCTTTACAAATCCCTTTTGTTTACAGGTAAGGTGAAGCGCACCCTGCAAGTCGGATTAATAAAGCAAATCCACAATATGAGGAATAATTTCGATATGCTGAGTCAACAAATAATCCAACCTATCCGCCAATAAACTAAAAATTAAATCGTTATAACTCATCCCGTATTCCGCCAAACCTAAAGCTACTAGACTCGTCACATTTTCCCCTGGATGTTTCAGATCCGGTTTGGGATTTGCTTCCAAAACATAAAGCGAGCCATCAGCATCACTTCGGACATCGATCCGCACCAAACTGTTCAAACTAAACTCCCAATAAATTTTTCGAGCTAACTCAATTAACTCTTGTTTTAGTTCAGGTTCTTCACCGCCCATCAACCGTCCTCGATCAGCAGTAATCGCTTTTTTATCCATAGAAGTAAATATGCGTTCGTCAGGCTCCAGCACGCGCTCCACAGTCGAAAAAGCAAAGGGTTTTGTATTTTTATCAAATCTGCCTTTAGCATAAGTAACATACCCACAAACCGCTACACAAAATTCTCGTCCCGGCAAATACTTTTCAATTAAAGCAGTATTGTGAGTGTCTCGGTGAACTTCCGAAACCGCCTGAGATAAACCCTCAATCTTGTCTACAAAATGAACGTGCAGCGAAGCGCGACCGGATACTGGTTTGACAACAAACGGCCCTTGATAGTCACCAAAAGCAATGGCAAAACGCTGATGCAAATTAGGCTGCAAAATTCCTTGAGAAGGATGCCAAGTCATAAACGGAGCGGTTTTAATTCCAACTGATTGCAGTTCCCGTTTAAAAGCGTGTTTGTTATCTAAAGTTGAACTATTTAAAGGATTGTGACCGACATAAGGCATTCCCAACATTTCCAACAATGCGGGAGTGTGACAAACAGGATTGTAGCCCTGGACTCCGCCAGTATTCAGCCACACTAAATGGATATTCTTTTGTTTGAGTTGTTCCGGCAAATTCATGTCATCAGGCATGACAAAGACTTGCTGAAAGCCAATTTCTGCTAAGGCTTTAGCAATCTCGCGGGCAACGACTTCGTAACTCTTCCAAGCGCGGGGATTGTGAGTTTTGTAAATCACAGAACCAGGGCGATCGCAGTCGCCGCCGAACACCACAGCAATCCGCAATTTAGCAAACAGCACCTCCAAATATTGAGGCAGTAAACTAAAGTCATAATGCCAGCGATTTATGCCAATTGATGTTGCAACCATTTAATTTTTTTCCTGTGTGTTTTATTTTTTATCTGCCGAACTGCTAGATTTTGCCAAATATATTCCCGCCAAAACTACGGAGAAAGCAAACCAATTAAACAAGCTCAAACTTTCCGCAAACAGCACCCAGGCAATAATCGCAGTAATCACGGGTTCTAGCAGCAGGAAAAGAGCGACAAATCCCGACGACAAACGACCGAGACTGTGGATGAGCAGTCCCTGGCCGAAAGCTTGACAAATCACCGCCAAACCAATTACAGCCAGCCATCCTTGCCAAGAATAAGGAAAAACTCGATCGCCCGCCAGCAGAACCAGTGGCAAAACCAAGATACTGCCAATAAAACAGCGCCACATCAATATAGTTGTCGCCGGAAACTTCGTTCGCAAATGTTCTGCAATCAGCAGATTTCCTGCATAAAACATCGCTGATAAAAGAGCAGCAATGTCGCCGAAAAGAGTGTCTCCCGCCGTTTGCAAATCGTCTATGCCGATCGCAATTGCGCCAGACAAAGCCACCGCCAGTCCCACCAAAAACCTGCTGTCAAAGCGCCGCCCCAACAGCAGCCATCCCCCCAAAGTAGTAAATAAAGGAGTTAAGTTTCGCAGTACAGTAGAATTAGCGACATTAGTCTGAGTCAGTGACCAGGCCCAGAAACCCAAAGAAGCAGAAGAAACCACGCCTACCGCTGTTAACAGCATCACATCCTGCAGAGTGTAGCTCGATCGCTCTTCAACTTGTGCCCCAGACATTCGGCGGCGCGCAGCATCAGCACCATTCCATAGTCCAAATACCACAGTTGCTATCCACAAACGGTTAAAAACAGTAGCATTCGGGCTGATTTCCCGTTCGCTCAACCTAATAAAAATCGCAGCCAGTGACACCGCTAGCAGCGCCGCTGACAGTGAGACGATCGCCCAAATTTTGCCTTGACTGTCAGCTAATTCACCGTTTTTTAAACTGTCTGGCTTTCCCGAAACAAGAGTTTTGTCTTCAGTTGTTAAGGCAGAATTTAACTCGGTTTTTTCCAAAATATGGCGCTGAAGTTCAATATTTGGCTCTGGCAATCCCAGTTTTTTTGACATTATTAAAAGTTCCCATGAAGGCAGAAGGCAGTTGTGTAGAGTGCGTGACCAAATAATATTTTGGTGGCGAAGGGAATAACTCAAAATTCACGCACTCTACTTACTAGGGCTGTACCAACTATTTTTTATAGTTAACAGCAGCTTAGGTTGAAGGTTTAACAGAAAGCCTTGTCAAAGCCTCCTTCAGCGCCGGTGGCAATTGCCGGACAATCTTGCCCTTGTCGCGATCGACACCAACCAAAGTTACCTGTGCTGTCACATATAACTCCTGAGTCTCAGCCGATCGAATTTCGTAATCCCAAAGCAGCCTCACGCCCTCGCTAGCAGCTATCCGCGTTCTGACTGCTACAGATTGACCCATTTGTACAGAGCGGTGGTAGCGCAGCGAAAGTTCCACCACGGGCAATTCCAAACCCTGCGCCACCCAGTCTGCATACTCGATGCCAAGAGATCGCAAACTTTCCACCCTAGCTTCCTCCATCCAAGCAATATAAGTCCCGTGCCAAACCACACCGCTGTAGTCAGTATGGTGAGGGTACACTCGCACCAAATATTCAAACCAGCCCTCAGAGTCCATCCCGGGCCGATTTTGAATAGCACCAGCCGGTGCGAGTTCTGGTTGAGTTCGATCGTTCTCTAACACTTTACAAATCGTTCCAAAACGCTACATTTCTACAAATCATAAGACAAACTTCAGGCTTATGCTTGACAGTAAGAAACTAGAGTACCAACGCCCTAGTTTAATGTCGCACAAGAAAACTCAACTGTTTTTACCGCCAAAACCATGATAGAAAAAATTTTAGTAGCCGTCGCCGGTCGCGGCTTGTGCGAAGAGATGTTTAATATGTTGATGGACATCCCTTCCTTGCAACAAACCTCTGTCACCGTTTTGCACGTCGTGCCGCCCCAAGTAACATCCGATGGCATGGCCGAGAAATTGGAAGAAGGAGGCAAGATTTTAGCACAAGCAGTCCAGTCTTTGAAAATAGATCCCAGCAAAGTCAACCCCCGGCTCAAACAGGGAGACCCGAAAACCACAGTTTGCCAAGTCGCAGAAGAAGAGCAATCCGACTTAGTAATTATGGGTTCCCGGGGACTCGGACGGCTGCAATCGATTTTGGAAAACTCAGTCAGCCAGTACGTTTTCCAGCTAACATCCCGACCGATGTTGTTAGTAAAAGACGACATCTACGTCAAAAAAATCAAGCGCGTCATGGTGGCGGTAGACAAATCAGAATCTGCCAAACAGTCATTACAGCTTGCGCTATCTTTGGTCAAAGAAGTCAGTGGCGGAGAGATAATTTTAGTACACGTCACCAAAGATTTGACGGGAAAATCCAGCACCGATTTAACAACAAGTGCTGAAAAAGACTCTGTATTGGCCCCAGCAGTAGCACTAACCAAACAAATGGGAGTTAGCTACCGCTGCGTGAGTGCTACAGGCAAGCCAGGGGAAGAAATTTGTCGGATAGCAGACGACTTGAATGCCGACTTGTTGGTAATCGGTTCCCCGGATCGGCGACCCAACGTTGCCAAAAACTTTGTGGATATCGATCGACTCCTGGGAAATTCGCTATCAGACTACGTGCGAGTTTATGCCAACTGTCCCGTCTTACTAGCCCGCACAGTCGGCTAGAATCTCATCGTTAAGAGTCACCAGCTAACACTCAACAGTTAACAAAAAAAGCGCCTCAGCAAAAAGCTGTTGGCGCTTTTTTTTGCAAGCAGCAAAGCCAGACAGAAATAGCAGCAGTTGCTAATCTTTTCTACCTTGACGGCTAGCTGTTTGAATGTACAGAATGATTAGAAAAACACTGGGAACCAATACAAACAGAATGGTTGCCACAAACCCTAAATCGTTAACTTCCATGAAGACGCTCGCCTCTATCGGAAAATAGAAAAACACACACAACTAGGATATCACTCAAAGGTAGAAGGCAAACTTGAATACAGCAGAAGCCAGCACTAGACAGTGGAATAGGTAAAAAATAAAAATTCAGAATCCAAGAATTTTTATTTCCTTTTGCCCAATGCCCAATGCCCAATGCCCAATGCCCAATGCCCAATGCCCACTGGCAGTTAGGGCTTAGTCTTCACACTCACCTGGCCATTGACCATAGCTTGACAAGCCAACCGATAGTTTTCGGGCTTTTTCTTGAGCTTGCGGTTCTCAAAGTCAGTGCGGGGCGACAGATTTTCACTGCCCTCGACAATTTCCACAATGCAGGTGCCACATTGACCGATGCCCCCGCAATTCATGAGCTTTCCCGAAAATGTGTACAAATCGATGCGGTTTTCTAGAGCTTTGAGCCTCAAATTGGCTCCGTCTGCTGCGATGACTTCCTGATTTTCCTTCACAAACTTGATATTGGCCATTGCCGATTCCCTAACGCAGTTGACATGGAACTCTATTACAAAATATTAACTAATGTGTCGGACGTTTAACACCCGATGTCTAATTGCCTTTGTAATTAAAGGTCGTCAAGCGTAGCTATCCCGTAGGGAATCGGCCCAACTCAATCTCAAGGAGCATCCGAGAGGTTATTCGTCGGAAGATTACTCACAGCCCGTTGGAGAGACGAAAGCCCCAGGTTGTAGGTGACAATTGCCGACAATCGGTTTCTCTCAGCCCTAGTCAAATCAGTTTCCGCCTGAATCACATCCGTCTGAGTACCCACGCCAGCTTGAAACCGCAGTCTCGCCAGACGCAGAGCTTCCCTCGACTGCAAAACCCCCGCCTCAGAAGTTTCGATATTCTCAAAACTCGATTCCAAGCCAAAATAAGCTTGTTCCACTTCCCGGCGCACCTGATTGCGGAGTTGGTCAAATCGACTTTCGGCGATCGTAATATCAGCATCCCGCTGTTTTACCCTCGCGTTCGCCGCGCCCCCGTCGAAGATACTCCAAGTCAGACTCGCCCGGATCGAATAACCATCGGCCCAGCCGCGAGAAGTATACGGATCGGGGTTATCAGGGTCTAGTCCCAGCACGTTGTAACTACCCCCAACACTCAGTTGAGGCAAACGCCCCGCCTGAATCGATCGCCTCTGCTGCTTGCTGATATCCCTCTGCACCAACTGCTGTTCCAACTCGGGGCGATTCTTAAAAGCCTGCACGATACTCTCTTCCAAAGACAGCCTCCAAGAGCCCGCTTGCTCTACCGGGTCAGCCGCCGTCAAGTTCGCCGACTGGCTGATATTCAAAATCTCAGCCAGCCGCCGCTGGGCAACTCGCTGATCGCGACGAGCAACTGACAGTTGTTGCACTTCGTTAGCCAAATTTGCCTGAGCCTGCAATACAGCAAATCGGGTTCCTACCCCGGCCCGTTCCAAAGCTTCGGCATCCCGCAAACTTTGCTGGGCATTTCTCACCGAAGCTTGGCGGATGGCAACTTGTCCGTCGGAGTTTTGCAAGTTGTAGTAAGCCTCAGCAGTGTCGAAGCGGAGTTCCTCGGCTTGGCGTTCCACATCCAATTCCCGAAGGCGCAACTGTTCCTCTGCCGCGCGAATGTTAGCGCGCCGTCTTCCGAACAAATCGATGTCATAGCTCAACTGCAAAGTGCTGTTGAGACTGTTGCTGCCGAAATTTGTGCCGGCTTGGTCGGCGGGCTGCCCGGTTCGGTTAGCCAGAGCGTTGAGGCGGCGCTGCCCAGCCCGGATTCCGAGTTCTCCGCCGGCAGTCACAGACCGGCTGGCGTCCATTTGAAAATTCAGGTCTGGATAAAGAGCAGCTTGCTGTTCGCGCAAAGCGGATCTGCTTTGTTCCACTTGCTGTCCGGCGATTTGCAAAACTTGGCTGTTGCGGCGGGCGAGGTCGATCGCCTGCTGCAAGGTAATTGACTCTGTTTGCTCGATCCTGACATCCTCCGGCTTTGTCGGAAACAGCAGCGGATTCGGGTTGGGTTCCAGGGAAGCCGGAGGCTTGGTGTCTAAAATGCCCCTCGGAGGCACAGGGGGGAAACTTTCGTTGGGAGTGCCCCGGAGAATGGGTACCGGGGAACTGGGCACAGGAACATTGTTGGCAGGGTTCGGGGAAGGCTGCTGAACCTCTGTCGGTTCCAAACCTCTTAGTGGTGTGGAACCGCCCTGAGACAGAGTTGATGGGGAAGCCGGAGCAGCCTGTTGAGGCTTTGATGCTTGCTCGGGCTGGGTTCGAGTTGATGCGATCTTCGCTCCCCCTTGCTGCTGAGACTCGGAGGTTTGAGGGTTAAGGGCGATCGACTGTTCGGCCTCTGATGCTGATTCTGGCGCTGTGTTCGAGGTCGATCGAACCTTCTGCCCTAATTCGAGCTGATTGAAGCGGGGGGAACTGTCCTGAGATTGAGCCGGGGGCTGTGCTGAAGCACTCTGTGCGGCGTTGCTGAAAGTAATTGCAGCGCCCACTCCGACTACGATGATTTGACGAAAAACACGCATAATTTTTTAATTACTCTGCAATCCTAGAGACAATTTTAGAGCAAGATTTGGCTTCAAGTTTCTAGTTTGTAGCCTGAACTCGCCAGTTACAAGTCAGAATTACCCTACTCATCTTAACTTTTGAATGTTCGATTCAAAATTTAGAATTTAACTTCAGCATTTGCCAGACCGATCGCCCCCGAGATTAGTTCCTCTACTCCGCTCACCGGCAAAATCCGGGTTTTCAGCGAGCTTTCGAGCTGTTCTAGGGTCATGTCGTCGAGAAAACGCGGTTCCCCCTGTTTTAGCATCACCGAAGGCAGCAGGATGCCATCTCCCAAGTCTCGCCCCTGCAAAGCTTCCAGCAAATCTTGTCCGGTGAGCAAACCCGTGACAGTGATACTTTGTCCCCAGTAGCGGCTGGACAGTGCGGCCATATTGACGGACAAGCCGGGAATTTGGTTTAGTTGTTGTACGATCGGCTCAAAAGCTTTTTCAACAGCATTCCCCACCACCCAAACCAACTTTCGCGGCGGGTTAACCGGCAGCGGTTGCAGCTTCTCAAAAGCCGTTTCAAACTGCTGGATAAACTGGCGAATCGAACCCACACCGTTACCAATTTGGGGATAATCTTCGTAATCAGCAGCCGACGGCAAATCTAAACCAGCTATTAAAAACCACTCATCAGCCAGCCAAATACAGCGCGATTTTGAACTCTTTTTCTTAGTTTTTCCGCCACCTTTTCCTTTACTTAAAAGCACTTGAATTTTCTGCACTTGCTCGATTACTTCTCGCGCTTTTTCCGCAGTTACTGCAATTAATTCATCTTCCGCAGGGCGAAAGCGAGTTAAACCCACCGGCACCACAGCCACCGATGCCACAGCCGGGATATTTCCGGTATGAAACTTTGCCAAATCTAACAAAGTGCGTTCTAAATGTTCGCCATCATTAATCCCCGGACAAACAACAACTTGAGCATGAATTTGCAAGCGGCGTTCTTGAAACCATTTGATTTGTTCGAGAATCTTCCCAGCGCGGAGATTTTTTAACAGCCTAATTCGCACTTCCGGTTCCGTAGCGTGTACGGAAACATAGAGAGGAGAAAGCCGCATTTGTTCGATTCTGTCCCACTCTTTTTGAGTCAGATTTGTGAGAGTGAGATAGCTACCATAAAGAAAACTAAGTCGGTAGTCATCATCTTTGAGATAAAGAGTTTCGCGCTTTCCCGGAGGCTGCTGGTCAATAAAGCAAAAAGGGCAGCGGTTGTTGCACTGAATTAGTCCATCAAATAGGGCGGTTTCAAATTCCACTCCCAAGTCTTCGTCGTAATCTTTTTCTATTTCTAATTTGTGAGTTTTGCCTTTAGTGTCTAATACTTCTAATTCTAGAAATTCATCAGCGCACAGGAATTGATAGTCAATTAAATCGCGGGGTTTTTGACCGTTGACGGCGACGATTGAGTCTCCGGGTTCAAATCCCATTTCGGCGGCAATGCTATCGGGGATAACTTTGGTGATTAGGGCGGGCCGGATTGATAAGTCGCTCATGGTTGTTAGTTATTTGTTATTTGTTATTTGTTAGCGGAGAATGTTTAAAGTTTAACTTGTCTAGGCTGACAGAAGCGCTCGCCTGAGCGCTTCTGCCAGTCTAGGCGAGTTAATTGTCTTTAACTGAATTGACTTGTCGGGTTGCTAAATATACAGCATTATATTTTTTCCATAAACAGTCCTGCAATCCGCACCTCAAAAGTTATTCCAGGTAGCTGAGGCTGCCATCCAAGTTGCACCGCTTGGCGTATCCATTGTGCTGTATCAGAGGGTGTTACTGGTTTCACTTCGTTAGTTGAAGTCAAACCTTGAGGATGAGGTCGATCGGTGAGGATAACTAACACCGAACCTGGTTTTTCAGCGTGTTCAATAGCAACATGAAGATTCCCGCAATCGTAGTATGCTTGTGTATAAGTAGCTTGTCTTCGGATTAGCCAGATAAAAGGCTCCCTATCAACAATTATTTTTCTTGTTCCTTTTTTCGGTATTGACATAGTTTGC
>JARCMA010000562.1 GCA_030248405.1 Microcoleus sp. MP8IB2.171 | reverse complement strand
GATATTCCAATCCCGTATGTTGACATGATAGGATTTCTCCTGACATTAGAAGAGTCTGTATAATTCAGCTTAAACATTTTAGAAAAATCTCTATCATATATTTTATACATACCTATGCTAATCGCCTTACTTGCTTGGCATCGATCATTTCTATTCCATAGTCTAAACCTTCCGTTCTCACTAAGTATCTTGTGTTCACCATCTAAATGAGAAAATAAATAGTTTACAAAGTCACCGCTTGGATAATCAACCTTGATAATATCTAGCTCTAAAGCACTGAAAATTGCATCAAATATATCTTCAAAAGTTGTTCGTGTCCATTTTAAACTTGCTTCATCTGAGTCTAAGCTGTATGCTTCATACACCTCAAATACTAAAGACCTTAAGACCCCTTTTGACGGGGTATTACCCTTAAATATATCTCCAATTTGATAAAATTTAAGCGGAAGCTGTTTATGTGACTGAAGACGAGTTCTTAACAAATTACATACATATTCCTCATTTGTTGGGGTAGCTATAAATGACGAATATCCTGAAGCAATCTCAATAATTTGCTTTTCAAAAGTTTTCCATCTCCCAGATGTTTCCCACAATATTTTTCTCTGAAGAGCTGGAAAATTGACTTCTGCAATACCAGCTTTCCTATTAATTTCATGTATTAAGTTTTTAATTTTGTTGAGCACTCTCATTCCAAGAGGAAGAACAGTGTAAAGACCAGTATCCTGATAAGCAACTAGATCAATTTGTTCCGTAAGCTTGTATGTCGGCAAGCCAGATAAATCCCTACCGTCATCACAAGATATATTTTGAGCCATTAAATCTGATACTTTCATAGGTCAAGGCTTTAATGTATCATTTATCCGTGGGAAATGAACTGTACTCCAGATATATGGGGTTTCAAGTAAACCTTGCACTAATCTTTCCCACCCTAAACCAAAACCAGAAGTTTCTTCATAATCTGCGAATTCTCTTGTCTGCAAATATGGTATGTAATCTTCTTTAGGCAACTGAAATAACTTTGCTTTAGCTTCAAGTGCTTCCTTACTTCTAATACGATGTCCACTACCTAATATTTCTCTATAACCAGACCAGATAAGATCCATATTTTCTGCAACTTTGGGTTCTGCTCCTGCAACTTCTGCATGATAAAATGGGACTTCAAGCAGAGGAAATTGTGTTACTGATACTGGTTTTCCATATATTTCTGTAATTCTCACTTCTTCCCACATTCCCCAGTTATTGGAAGTAGTGAATACTTGATACTTGCTATCTTTTGTTTCTAAGCTAAGTATTTCAAGTGCTTCTGCATAAGAAATCACAGGAATTTTGTTGATATTAGTTGACAGTTCTTCTAGCTCATACAGCTTGTTTGAATTTAAGAAGAACAATAAATCCGCTTCATTATGATTAAGTAACTCCTTAATTATCTTGGCAAGTAATCCAAAAGCTATCTGCTGATTTTCAGATTGACTTACTTTTCCTTCATACTCAATATGATGAAACTCTGGTAAATGAGTTACATCAGCTTCCTCTTTCCTAAAGGAGTTGTAAATTGAGTAAACATGATAAACTTGTCTCTGCATCAAAGCAATTTCCAGATATATTTGGGATGACTCTGATAGAAATGCAACTTGAGGAAGATCAAACCATTTCAATGTAATTGGGCAAGTATCTGATGTATAGTCAATTGCATTTCCTGCGTATACAGCGCCTGGAGATGAAATCATTCGTGTTGTCAGAGGTAAGGGAGTAAATAAAGCTCCTACTTCATCAAAATACTGGTTAGCCGCCTTATATATATGATGATTAATCCTTGCGATATGACTCCACATTTCTTCTTGTTTGAGATGCTTACATCTAGCCTCCAGTTCGGAGACACTTGGTCGAACTTTATTAATCTTTTTCACTGGCTCAAATACTTTGTTGCCTTTATAGGAGATTAATCTGTCTGATTCT
Organism: Microcoleus sp. MP8IB2.171; assembly: GCA_030248405.1. Taxonomy (GTDB): domain Bacteria; phylum Cyanobacteriota; class Cyanobacteriia; order Cyanobacteriales; family Microcoleaceae; genus Microcoleus. The sequence continues at coordinate 6,550 of JARCMA010000562.1, read as the reverse complement.
GTTTGATATGGACCTAACACTTTGACATATCTCCTAATTATTTATGCTTGAATTAGCAACTTAGTTGAGGGATTAAATTTATTAAGGATTATCATAGAATCTACTATTAAAGTATTTGTAAATCAAAGCTTTGTCCAGTCCCAAAATGTCTTATTTTGCCGACAACTTTGCCCTGCTTTCACTCTCTTTAAATCCAGTTATGTACTAAGATATCTAAAAATATACTAAAACGTCTAAAACTGTGCTAGAGTACACAAAACTTTCCCATCCACTTGAGCCGATGAATCTCAAAGAAATGTTAAACTTCGCCGATCGCATAGTCTTCGAGAAAACGGGTCAACACCTTGATGATTTACAAGAGGCGGTACTGAAAGGAACTGTACAACACGAGACATACAAGCACGTAGCCAAAGACTTTGATTGTTCTGAAAGTCGTGTTAGGAATGCGGCTTCGCAATTATGGCAATTACTTTCAGAATACTTAGGGGAAGATGTCAATAAAAAGAATTTTCGATCGGCAATGGAGAGGTTCCAAGTCTCTAATGTTTCAAACTTTGCACAAAACGTCAGCGAACAACACATCAGTGGTAGTTTCAACATCTGTGGAGAAGGTAGACACCCGCCAGATATATCAAACTCATATAATGACGAAAAATCTAACTCAAAACCAACTAAAACTCTACATCAAGATTTAAGCGAAATGCCGGAGTTGGGCGATTTCTACGATCGCACCCTCGAACTCCAAACCCTCACAACCTGGATTCTACAACAAAACTGCCGCCTCATCACCCTCACCGGTATCAGCGGCATCGGCAAAACGTCCCTAGCAGTAAAACTCGTACAACAAATCAAAGACGAGTTTGAATACGCACTTTGGTTCACTCTAGACGAATTCCCCACCATCGATAAATTTCAATCTAACGTAACACAGCTTTTTTCCCAGTCAGAAAACCTAGATTCATCCCCAACAAACCAGAAACGCTTACCGCTGATTAAGTATTTGCAAAAGCATCGCTGTTTAATAGTTTTAGATGACATTCACAACCTTTTCGGTAGCGGCGAATTGGCGGGAAAATATAAACCACAATACGAAGAATATCGCTGTTTATTCAAACAAATAGAAAAATTATCCCATCCCTGCTGCTTTCTGCTAGTCGGTTAGGAACCACCCAAAGAAGTTCCTCAACTCACAAGCCCAAATACTCCCATTCGTAGCTTACAACTCACTGGTTTAGACACCGCAGCCGCACGGGAAATCCTCAGAGATAAAGGATTAACAGAAACCGATAACTGCGAAACACTCATTCACTGCTACCAAGGCAATCCGTTATGGTTAAAAAGCGTGGCGACTTTGATTCAAGATTTAGGAATCGGCGCGACAGAGTTATTAATAGATGATACCATATTGTTACCCGAAGATTTAAAAGATGTTTTACAGCAGCAGTACGATCGCACTTCCGAACTAGAAAAACAAGTTATGTCATTGTTGGCGACAGAAAACCAGCCAGTCAACTTTGCCAAATTGCTACAAAACGGACAAATATCATCATCAGATTTGCTAAACGCATTGCAATCTCTATCGCGGCGCTGCTTGATTGAAAAAGAAGCAAGTCTTTACACTTTGTCACCTGTACTGAAGCAGTATATCAAAACTAGACGATCGCACTTAACAAACATCGACAATGAATAAACATTTCAAACAACACCGCTTGTCAACTCTTGTTTCCTCAAATTCGGCAACAATGCCAAAACATCCAAATACCACCACCAACGCTGAGGTGTAATCTCCTCAAATTTGCGCTTCTGGGTTAAATCCACAAATCTCGACAACTCCTCATAAAACTCCTTTGCTTGTTCAACTAACCGTCGATCGGCATTTGCTAATAAACCTTTCTCTTCCTCACTCAGTTGAGATTCAACTTTTGCCAACTCATCTCTAAGTTGCAACATTTCTAAATGTTCAGCCCCACTCACATCAGGAAATTCAACCATTACACAATAGTTTTTTACCAAAGTATTCATAACAAATCCTTAACTAAACCTACATAAATAAACATTGAATTAGCCAGGTAGCTTTCCGGTTCCTTTGGAGGAAAAGCCGTTTCTAAAACTCCATCCAAGCCCATCATTACCAGCCATATTGTGTTGTTTACACTGCTGGTAACTGTCGGATAAAACGTTTTACCGTAGACATACAGATAAACTTTAGCATCAGCATCCCTAACAATAAAACTGATAACTCCATTATATTCTTCAAGGGTCGCATCCGGCCCTAAATGACCTAAATTAATCCTTTTGAGTAAATGAGACATTGCTTTTCCAGGTTTCCAGAGAATTCCGTCTCTCACCCGCTCAATTGCCTGCACAATTTCTAATTGCCTACCTTCCTCAAAAATCAACTTTAACCTTACCTGACAAAAACTGAACTGCAAATAAACATATAGCAATCCTAAATCATTTGTATAATTCTTGTAGGGGCAAACCCCCCGTGGTTGCCCTGCCAAAGCGGGGGTAGGCACTCTTAGCACTACCCCTACATATTTGTACGACTCCTGCAAGGATTGCTATATCATAGCCTATTGAGCATTACCCAAAAATTATAAAACCTAAGACTGTGTTATCATAGAATACAAAACTTATTGAGTCGAATTATATGACCACAATAACTACAGTCACAACAGCCTCCCAACTCGCGGATTATTACATCTGGTTTGCGAACGATGTAGGTTCCTATCTCAGCAACCACAAGCTACAAAAACTATTGTACTACGCCCAAGCATGGTATTTAGCCTTTGAGGATACACCCCTTTTTGAGGAAGATTTTGAAGCTTGGGTGCACGGGCCGACTATCCCGGCTTTATTTTATGAATACAAAGAACAATTTGACTTTAAACCAATTCTCAAAAAAGTTGAAAAGCCCCAATTTCCAGAAGAAGTACAAGAGTTTTTAGACGAGTTATCCGATGATTATTTTTTTCGGGATGCCTATGAGTTAGAATTGATGGTGCGTCGCGAAGACCCTTGGATTAATGCTAGAGGTGAGTTGCCAAGAGATGAACCTTCTCATGCTATTATTACGAAGGAATCAATGAGAAATTTTTACAAAACCCGTGTCATCGAAGAAGCATAAAAAAAGACAAGATACAGAGATTCGCAGTCAACCATCTTCACAAAGGAGAGAGGTTGTCAAAATCCAAATTCCGGAAGGAATTAGCTTTTCTTTCAGATATTATCAGGATGATAAAGATAAGTTCTCAATTCGTGGTAAAGATGCTAAGTATCTAGCGTCTTTACTGAGAAGGCTGCGCGATTTGTCACAATTGAACGCTCAAGAAATTATCAATAATCAAAGTAAAAGCCTGCGCTGTCATGGAATTATCTGGCTAGATACAACTGAGCCTAATGGCTTCGGGATTCCCAATGAAGATATCCTAATCAATATTCCCTACCAGTTTCAAATATCTGCTAATGAGTATGGTAGGGTTCATGGCTTTTTTAGTGAAAATGTTTTTTATATTGTATGGCTCGACCCAGAACACAATCTTTACAGTTGAAATGATTAGAAATATTGATTATTTGGGAGAATTAATGTTACCCAAAGTCAGGACACGGCAGTGCCGTTTCCCTACAATTAATCGGGTAGGTAAACGGCATTGCCGTGTCCTCCTCGCGTAGAACGGGCGAGGGCTCCCAGCCATCGCGATCGATTATTTTGAAGTAGGGAAACGGCATTGCCGTGTCCGACCTTGCTATTACGCACTCCGACTAAAGAAACCGGGTTTTTTACCGAATCTCTGGCTGCGACGAAATATCTCGCAAAAAAACCCGGTTTCTGAACTTAATGCGTAAGTCCTAATTTTAAGAAAATTTTGCATAGAGAGCTGAAATAAAATTCACGCTTAAAAAGCCTACTCCTAGTACGAGAATGATAAAGATTGCGATACTGAAAATAGACTTTAGCCGATCGCCAATTCCGGGTTTTTCTGAGTTCATTGGTCAATTTTTGCAGTAAATTTGAGAGGGGCAATTCAGAAAGAGTAAATTATACCAATGGGCGAACAAAAATGCAACTCCCGACAAGCTCCAAATCCCTATCGCCCTCAGTAAGTCGCATTTTTTAACTTTTAATCTAAAATCTAAAATCTAAAATGGTATTAGGCATTGTTCGGTTGGGTACAGCAGCGGCTTTGTCGATCGCCCGAACCCGATCGCGCTAACTCCTGTAAAATAGAGGGCGCGTTGGGGCGAACCTTTTAACAGCCGGAATTGGGTGCGATCGCCGTCAGCTCCCAAATACATAATAATATATCAATCATCCTTAGCTTACTGACAAAGGTAAAAATAGAAGAGTTTCAGGAAATAATCTAAAACATATAACTGAAAAAAGGATAGAAATCGATGCTCCACCCAATCTCGCAACCTTACCAACAACGAGCAAATACTATGACCCAAAGAGCCGTGCGGAAGCCAAAACCCTCTGTTGCAAACCACTTGAGACCAAGTTTTCCTCAAAGGCACTGGCTGGAGTTGGCAGAGTACGCCTCTCTGGCGGCCTCTGGTGTGGGTTCCCTGGCGGTGGCTGTATCGGGTCAAGCTTTTTACGGCGTGGCTCCCCTAACTTTGGCTTTGTCGCTGAATGTTGCTAACCGTTATCGGTTCGAGCAGCAAGTGCGGGTGCATCAAAATTCGGAAATGGCTCAAGTCCAAAAGTCTGTCAATAAAGTCGAAAAAACGGCCGTGACGGTAATTGTTAAATTACGCAAGCAGTTGTCTGCAGATATTGCAGCGCTGCGCCAGCAAATGGCTGCACTGCCTAGGGCAGAAGGCTTTGAGGAGTCGATCGATATTCAGCGGCAGTTGCTGAGTTTAGGAGAGTCGGTAGCTTCTTTGCAAGAAATCGTGGCGTCTGCTGTGCTCGATGTCCGCCAGCAGGTGAGCGAACAACTGCAAGATTTATCGGTTGGCCAACGGGCGAATCTCCAAGCTGTGGAACAGGCTATAGAGCAACTGCAAAGCGCGACGCAAGGCTTGGCAGAAACTTCTATCACCAGAGACGACTGGGAAGTAGTAAATACTCGATTTTTGGAAATCCAGAAAGTCATGGCAAATTTGCAAAGCCAACTGCAAGCTCCCGCGCACCAATCGACTGCGGATTTGTCTCTAGTCCAAGCTCAAATCCACCGTTTGGAACACGAGCAGCAAGAAGTTGTCAAACCTCACCTCAAGCGCTTAATCTCAGTTGTCAAAGAGTTGCAGCACACACCAGAGAATCGTCAGTAGTCATTAGTCAGCAGTCATTAGTCCTGCCGTCATCAGCAGACAAGATTCCATTCATTCGCTCGCTCTTGTTGAAATTATCTGCGTGAATCTGCGTATATCTGCCTTGAATCTGCGGTTTTCGTATTAATCAAAGATTTATGCAATTGCTCGTCTAGTCATCAGTCATCAGTCAGAAGGAAGATTTTCCCACTCTCCCCTTCTCCCCCTCTCTCCCTCTCCCGGCTGGAGTCCTACTTTTTCGACAACTGTGTTACAAAATGAAAAGCTAATCTGTCTAGTTCACCTGTTTTCAACCTGTTACAAGAAAAATCAATGACTGCAACCGTAACTATTGCTGATAACCCGTTACTAATCGGTCAAGGATTGCCGACCTTTGACGCGATCGAACCAGAACACGTAGTCCCCGCTGTTACCCAACTGCTGACCGAACTAGAAGCCTCGCTAGCTGACTTAGAATCGTCTGTAGAGCCGACTTGGAGCGGCTTAGTAGAACCATTGCAGCGACTCGGAGAGCGTTTAAATTGGAGCTGGAGCATTGTCGGACATTTGATGGGCGTGAAAAATAGCCCGGAACTGCGATCGGCTCACGAAACAGTGCAGCCGGAAGTAGTAAAATTTTGGAGCAAGCTCAGTCAAAGCAAACCGCTTTATGAAGCTTTTAAAGCGCTGCGGGCTAGCGAAAATTGGGACAGCTTAGAGTCAGCTCAAAAGCGAATTGTCGAAGCCGCTCTCCGAGACGCCCAACTCTCCGGCGTCGGTTTAGAAGGCGAGCAAAAAGAGCGTTTTAATGCCATTCAATTAGAATTGGCAGAAATTACTACCCAATTTTCTAATCACGTCCTCGACGCTACCAAAGCATTCAGCATCACCCTCACAAACAAAGACGAAATTGACGGTTTGCCGCCGAGTTTGTTGAGTTTAGCAGCTCAAGCCGCTCGCAGCGCCGGCGAAGAAAATGCGGATGCCGAAAACGGCCCTTGGCGGATTACTTTAGACTTTCCGAGTTACGGCCCTTTCATGCAGCACAGCACCCGCCGCAATTTGCGCGAAAAGTTGTACAAAGCTTTTATCGGCAGAGCCAGTAGCGGAGAATTGAATAACTGGCCGTTGACCGATCGCATTTTAGCACTGCGCCAGGAAAAAGCAGCTTTGCTCGGCTTTAGCAGTTATGCCGAATTGAGTCTGGCGAGCAAAATGGCTCCCGACGTTGCAGCAGTGGAAGCTTTGTTAGAAGAATTGCGCTTAGCGAGTTACAATGCTGCTGTCAAAG
>JARCMA010000072.1 GCA_030248405.1 Microcoleus sp. MP8IB2.171 | reverse complement strand
TAAAAACTAACTCTGCTTAAATGTTTTGTAGGCACTCAATAATTATTCTCCAATATACCATATTCTACTAATATAAATTTTAGATGCGTTCGCCCTGCAGATAGAGCTTGTCGTGCGTTGTCAGTTAGTGCCTTTTCTGTTGTCTGTTTATTCAGATAAGCTAACAACAGTAAAGGGATGAGAGCAACCATGAGAAATGATACGATTAACTTGGTACGGATACTGTTTAAAAGTGAGTGATTCATGGGTGCACATTAGGAGGAGATAAGAAAGATGAATTAAACAAAGTTTTGAGATCGGGAATGCGTGTAACGTTGCCAGACCGAATAAAAAAATCTGCATATATCTTAGCTGTTTTGTAGATAGACTGACTACTGCCAGATTCAAAGAATTTCTTATTTTCTTCAAGATTAGTGAGGTTTATGCCATCTAGAGATAGTGTATTGCTAGGAATATTTAATGCTTTACTAATGATAGCGTTTCCTTCCTCAACATTTGCTTCCCAGTAGGTCACGGCTTGCAGCCATGCTCGAATAAATGCACGAATATCTTCAGGACGTTCGCGGATTGCTTCACCACGAAAGGCAACCACATCTAAAATCAAGCCAGGAGTTTGTTTGCTAGTAAATAGGATGTGACCTCCTAATTTTATTGCTTCAGAAAGATAGGGATCCCAAGTGTGTCCTGCTTGGATGGTATTACTTTTTAAGCCTTGGGGAATTTTTGAAGCATCGATTTTGACTAGGCTGACATCATCGCTAGTTAAGTTAGCAGTTTTCAACATCTCAGTGACAAAAACTTCACCAAATCCGCCTAGATTTGCAGCCAGATTTTTCCCTTTCAGGTCAGCTACGGTTTTAATTTGTGATTGTGCAACTACCACATCTGCGCCTGTGGTTTCATCTACAACCATGACAGTTTGCATATCGGGATTTGTGGCACTCAAGCTCATAAAACCTCCCAAGGCAAATCCAATACCATCATACTTCCCAGCACTAAAATCTGCGGCTTGTAATTGGGCGTAATCTACATACCTCAGTTCCACATCTATCCCTTGTGCTTTGAAGAATCCTTTTTTTTGGGCAATAATAGCTGGTCTATTGCCAATAAAAGTGACGCAAGTTATTTTCAAGGGAGGGCGTTTTAATTCGATTGGTATTGGAGCATGGCAAGCAAATAGCAGACAGCAGGTAATGAGAAAAATACTAACGGACTTGAGTAGTTTAGACATTGCCGCTCCGGGGTTCTACTAAATCAAGAATCTGCTCAAACTTAAATTGAATGGCAAGTTTTTTTAGGGAGTTTATCAAAGGAGTTTCTGTTTGGGGAATTTCTCCTGCCAGTTGCAATACGAGGTTAGTATTTGCCTCAAGTGCAGCTTCGTATAGTTGACTAATCCATTCTTGAGTCATACAGGTTAAATCTTCCGATGTCAAGGGACTTTTTTCTGTATCATCCAAGACTGGAGATATTGTTTCTGCATAGATATATTTTACTCCCAAATGCTTAGCTAGTGCATCGAAAATGGTGTGTTCAGCGAAGGGTTTGCGAAGGAAGTCATCACATCCAGCCGAAAGCACGATCGCCTTTTCTTCTTCCAACACACTTGCGGTTAAAGCAATTATAGCTGTAGCATTGGCTGTGGTTGTATATTTGACGTATTTTGTGGCTTCGCCACCATCACAGACATCCTGATTTCCATTCCATCTTTCGGCAGCTAAATAGATTCAGTTAAAACAACGTAAAATATAGTCGTGGATGCAGAAACCGAGTTTTTCATCGGCAGTCAGCGCCACAGGATTTACGTCGGTTAAGTGTGACCAACTTGCAGGAAGTGCCGATAAACTTGAGACTAAAAGAGTCATGAGTTTAGATATTTAAAATCAATTTCGATTAGATATTGCTACACAATTCATTTTTTTACCAATTATTGAAATTCGCCGATCGGGATCGGGAAAGGGCAATACCGTTTGCTTACAGACGATCGCGTAAAATATATGTGTGGCACTACTTTTCAGAGTTGGTATTAGTTAATGAGCAAGCAGCTAATTTTTTCTCAGTACACAACTGCTGAAAGACTAAATCTGCTATTGATTCATAAGCTGGGGCTGTGGGGTGTACGCCATCCCGAAAATAACTTTCTACCGTGGTTTTCGGCAATTTTGACCAGGCTACGTGAATGTCTATGACTGGAATTTTCAAAGCTTTTAGCCGATCGACAAACTCGGATTTAAACTTCGGCTGATTCGGTACGGGCAGTAAATCGGAGCGATCGCATGTATACAACACAAACAACGGAATATTCTCAGCTCGCACCAAAGCAACTATTTGCTCAAATCGCTGCATATTTTCCCTAAACCTGACTTCCTCCGACACCGGCACTCCCGCAGCCGGAGAATCAAACACAAAAATACTTGACAATTTGGGGCTAACGTGTCTTTCAAACACTTCTTGAATTGCCAATAACGGTTTGCGATTCGGCATCAGCGGGTCATTTCCCACCCCCGCGCTGCTGCTAGTGGGTTGTAGCAAATCGTGAGTACCAATTTGCAGAATCACAGCATCGCTTTCAAAAGTGCCAAACTTGCGAATATATCCCAATTGATTGCCAATTCCCCAAGAACCGGCAGAAGCATTCAGCACCTCAACTTGCTTTTTTATGCCCAACAAATGCGCTTCAAACAATTCTGGAATAGTTTCTTTCTGATCCGTGGTATTATTACCGTTGAGAACTGAATCTCCGAGCGTCAAAATTCTGAGAGTACCTTCAGGCTTTGCTGCATCGATTTTTTCAGAACGCTGAGAAAATTGATTGTACTCAATTCTATTGCCAAAGCGATATACAAGTTGATTTGGTGCAAATATATAGCCAGCATCCGCATCAGCTTGTAGCAAAGCAGGATTTCCGAATCCCAGCAAGCGCAAGACAAGTTCGATCGCGCTCAAAGATGCGATCGCACAACCGGGAATCCAATAGTTAGCTTTCAAAAATTTACCTGTAATTGGTAAACTGCAAAGCCATCGGATAATCTTCTTGCTTCAACCGTTGAATTACCAACTGCAAATCATCCTTATCCTTAGCCGAAACGCGCACTGCATCACCTTGAATCGAGCCTTGAATCTTTTTAAACTCATCTCGAATTAATTTAGTGATTTTCTTGGCAATTTCCTGGTCAATCCCTTTTTTTAGTTTGATTTCTTGGCGTACTCTAGTACCACTAGCAGCTTCAATTTTCCCATAATCAAAAATTTTCAGAGACAAATTGCGCTTGGCGGCTTTAGTTTGCAAAACAGTGTGAATCGCGTCGAGAGTAAATTCACTGTCGGTATTGACAGTAATTGCTTCAGCGCCCAATTCTACAGTGGTTTTGGTATCTTTCAAGTCGTAACGGCTTTGAATTTCTCGCGTTGTTTGGTCAACAGCATTGACTAATTCTTGCCGATCGAAATCGCTGACAATATCAAATGAATAACTAGCTGCCATAAAATTATAATTGGTAATGGGGCATTGGGCATTGGGCATTGGGCATTGGCAAAACAGGGCATTGGGCATTAACAACTAACCAATAACCAATAACCAATAACCAATAACCAATGACTACTGAAAATTAGCCGTTAACAGCCATCAAACTGAAATAGAATAAAGAAACAGTGCAAGAAGAACTAATCGCAAACATGAGCGATCGCCCCAGCGGTATATTCAGGATATAGAAAACCGAAAACAACAACCGGGCGATCGTAAAAGCGATCGCAGCCCAACCCGCCGGTTCCGAATCTACCCCCGTCACAAAAGCCATCAAAGCCGCCGCTGAAAACAGCATAAACGTCTCAAACGAATTTTGGTGAGCCCAAGTTGCCCGCTGAGCGTAAGCAGGCAACCTCTCAAACATAGCGCGAGGTGCTGCTTGATCGTAACCTAGCTGCAAGCGAGCGAGGGCAACCACCAAAAACGGTGCGTAAACCAGCGCCGCAGCAGCAGCAATACAATCAAGCAGAATAACCGACACAGGCAATCCCAACAGCATCATCCGCCTCGCAGTTCAATCAAAATAGAACAGAGTAACCACCTTGCGCTGTTCCTCCGCATCCTGGCAAGTTTTCAGCAAAGTGTGGCTTTCGTGAAAAGCAAAACAGATCAGTTGCTGGCAGCGAGAAATAATCTCCTGATTGCACATGGCGCTTGCTTCCGGGAGAGACAAACTGTCATTTTTGGGATTTTCTACCAAATGTATCACTTGTTCGAGTTGGTCGCGAGACTCCCGAGGCTGGCGACTCATGCTTTGTGGCAAAATCACCGTCAGCAGATTAGGATCTGCTCGCATTGCCCCCCGAATTGCGGCTGAATTGGTGCCTGTAGCGCCAGAAGTGATGAGCTGATTGCCTCCCAGAACTATGGCGTAGCTCAGCATCTCAATTAGCTGCTGGTGGGTAATAGGAACGTGGCGAGAACCCAAAAGAGCAATCCGCTTGGAGCTGGTTTGCTGGATCGCCGCAAGTTCTTGTAAAAAATCATCTACTCTGGGTAGCTCAATTGATTGACTCAAAGAATTTATTAAATTAAATAAAACTACGTTGTGGATTTTAGCAGACTCACTAGCCATTGCCGCCAAAAAGAAGTTAAGAATTGCTGATTTACGGTATCTGACTAGAGGATGGGGAGGTTTGAGGAAGCCAGAAGGCAGAATGTCTGAAGGTAGAATTCAAGAAAAATTGAGAATTTAAGAATCTTTTATTTTTGTTTTAAAACAAAAAAATATCTTGACCTTCTTCGCTCTGCCGAATAGCTTCTTCACTCATTTCCGGGCCTGGTTAATGGACTCGATCGCCCAAACCCAAGGATGCCATGATGCCCTTGAGGTCAAAGTGTTCTGCCATTAGCTGAGTAACGCATTCCACCTTGATCGGTTCGTGCAGGCGCACGTTGCCAAAAGTGCTGTCGATAATTTCCACCGTGGTTAAGGTATCCAAATCAACAGACAAAACTGGAATTTCCATTTCTTCTGCTCTGCCGATTACCAGGGGAGAAGGAGGCAAGTGCCCGGTGAGAATTAAGCACTGAGTCGAGCTTTCCAGAGCTGCTAGCTGAATGTCGGTGCGATCGCCCCCAGTGACTACCGCCATATTTCTCGCTTTGCGGAAATACTTCATAGCAGAGCTAACATTCATCGCGCCAATTGTCAAGGTTTCCACCATCAAGTCCAAACGGTCTTCACGGCAGAGCACATCAGCTTTCAATTGATGCACCAATTCTTTGACACTGACGCTGCGCAGCAAAGCGCTTCTCGGCAGCATTCCCAAAACTGGAATGCCGCTAGCCTCCAGAAAAGGCCGCACAGTCCCCGTGATGGATTCGAGTTTGTCCGAGGGAACGTCGTTGAGTACGACACCCAGCAAACGCGAACCCAAACGCTGCTTAGCCGAGAGCAAATCGTCTACATAAAGATCGATCGGGCGGACTACCAGAAGCACAGAGGCATCAACTACCTCAGCAATTTGAGCCAAAGACAAGTCAAACAGACTGCCTTCCTCCAAATTAGCCGGGCCTTCTAACAGCACCAAGTCTCCGCTGGGAGCTTGCAAATATTGCGCTAGAGACTTGCGGTAATCTGTCTTGTCTTCTCCCCGCAAACGCTTGTGAACCGTCTCTTCGTCCAAAGACACCAGAGTTGATGGTATCTGACTTTCTGAGAGTTTCAGCGTCTCTACCGCGAACCGCACATCTTCCTCCTCGATCCCAGCTCCGGGCGAGCTGAAACAGGTTCCCAGAGGTTTGCCGTAGGCGATCGCCAGTCCTTGTTCCCGGAGTGCGAGTGCCATCCCCAGGGCGATCGCGGACTTGCCGCTGTAAGCTTTTGTGGAACCGATCAGCAAATATTTAGTCAATTTGGGTACGCCTTCTCTCCTCAATTTGCACCTGTCTATTTAAATAAATTTAGTTTATTCAACAGTATTTCTGCACTGCGAGTCGATTTCGCAATTCGATTATACTCGATTTGGTCGCGTTTGCGTAGATCGATTTTTTGATTGAAACTTTTATGCACTTGTTCGCCACTCTTTTGTTCGCATTTTTTTACATCTTTTTTTTTCAAAGCCGTTTTTTCAGACTGTTTCTTTTCTAGCGGTTTTTGAGAACCATTTATCGAATGTGTTGTTCGGAAAAACTGTTTTTTCTGATAACAATTATGCCAATCCAGTTGCGGATTTTAGAGATTGTTACCGAGCCGTATAAAATGAAATTAACGCGGGTATAATTGCGGGATACTATCCTGCAAAAGCTTTGTAACCGGAATTTATATCCTTTCCGTTTGCATCGGAATAATAATTTTCTGAGTGTGCAGTGCTGTCCCAGATCGCGATCGCGATCTGGGACAGCACTGTATAATTCCGTAGTTACCGGAAAGAATATTATTGCTATTTTTTCAGGTAGAATGCAGGTATTCGGTAGGGAGATAGCACGCTCGATGTCCTAATCTATTTGGCAGACAACTGAAAATGGATATTAATTAATTATTAATTAATTAATAGTGCGATCGCCCGCGTTCAAACTGATATCTGGCACTGCGAGCGATAAGCTGTTTAGGAGCGGGCTGCTAGGTCGTGCCTAAACACATAAATTGTCTTTTGGGGTAGGCTGACATTTCGGTCGCCCAAAGGCTGATTGCGACAGGTGTCCGATCGGAGTTTAAGGGCAGTAGATGGAGTTTGATTAGCTCAACCTACTGCGTTTGCGGCTCAGCTACCGAGCCGCAAAAGTTGAACAAAATCGGACTGGGCGATCGCACTCGCTTGCACCCCATTCAGAACAGCCAAGAGTTCGCCAGAATTCGCAATTTTGATTAAGGTTGCGTCATTGCTTTGGCTAATGCTCAGTTGAGTGAAAGTCAAACCGCCCGCTAAACTCAACAAATCTTCTCCTTTCCTGAAGTCAGAAATGGTATCACTTGTTTCCCCAGATGTCAAGACAAATAAGTCGCGTCCGCTGCCGCCGACCAAAGTATCGCTGCCCTCATCGCCAATCAACACGTCGTCGCCAGCACCGCCGACCAAACTGTCATTGTCTTTGCCGCCCAAAATCGTATCGTTGCCAGCATCGCCGTTGATGGTATCGCTGCCTTCATTGCCGAACAGCAGGTCATTGCCAGCACCGCCGCACACTTGGTCTTGACCGCCACCAACGCCGACAGGCAGGGGGCTGCCAATATCCCCATACACCGTGTCATCCCCGTCGCCGCCGCAGAGAGAATCATTGCCTTGGTCGCCGAACAGCAAGTCGCTGCCCAAGTCGCCTACAACTACATCGTTGCCCTTGCCGCCGCGGGCAGTATCGTTGCCGTCACCGCCAGAAAGGGTATCAGAGGCATCCTGACCGCTGAGGTAGTCATTGCCCTTGGCACCGAATAACAAGTCGTTCCCGGCGCGATCGCGGTCAGATTCGCTGTTGGTGCCGCCGTAGAGGCTGTCGTTTCCCTCCTCACCCACAAGGGTGTCAGAACCGCGTCCGCCCCAGATCAGGTCGTTATCTTTGCCCCCGAAACCAGCGTCGTTGCCCTGACCGCCGAAGAGGGTGTCGTAGCCGGCTTGACCGTTGAAGTAGTCGTCGCCTGGCCCGCCCAACAGCAAGTCGCGATCGACCTGTGGCCCAACAGGAATGTTGCTAATTAATCCGCCAAATAGGTTGTCGTTGCCTGCCAAACCGACAAGAACAT
>JARCMA010000561.1 GCA_030248405.1 Microcoleus sp. MP8IB2.171 | reverse complement strand
TTGATGGTTGGGGCTTGAAAGATCATCGATAGTGGGAGACTCTGCTGCAACTTTTCGTCAATTTTGTCAGCTAAGCGAGCGGCTAACAGGGATGTACCGCCTAAATCCATGAAATTATCGGTTGTGCCGATCGGCTTAATATTGAGCAATTGCTCCCAAATTTGGACGAGTTGAGCTTCTAGTCCATCCATAGGCAAAACACATTCACTATTTTTGACCAGATCAGCAACCTGAGGTTCTGGAAACGCACGGCGATCGACCTTACCATTGGGGGTCATCGGGAAGCTCTCCATCACTACAACGGCTGCCGGAATCATATATGCTGGTAGCTTGGTTTGTAGAAAAATACGCAGTGCAGACACATTAATTTGTTGCCCATTCTTAGGAATGATATATGCCACTAAGCGCTTTTCACCGGGAACATCTTCCCGTGCCAAAACTATACCTTGCTGTACAGATGGGTACTGTTCCAAATAGGTTTCAATCTCTAGTAACTCAATCCGAAAACCTCGAATTTTTACTTGAAAATCGATGCGACCAATAAACTCCAACGTTCCATTGGGTAAATAGCGGCAAGTATCCCCTGTTCTGTAAAGTTTGGCTCCAGGTCGATCGCTAAATGGATTCGCAATAAACTTACTCGTAGTGCGTTCTTCCAAGTTGAGATATCCCCTGGCTAGCCCTGGGCCGCCAATATACATTTCGCCAATCTCGCCATCTGGCACAGGATTTAGGTGTTCATCCAGAATGTAAATTTGGCTATTCGGAAGGGGACGACCGATCGGAATGTCTGCTTCACTACTGAGATCGTAGCCTTCAGTGATCGGGTCAAAAATGGTTGCCGTCACCGTAGTTTCAGTCGGCCCATAGGTATTGAGCCAACGAGGATATTGCCCAACCAATTGTCGCCATTGACCATACAGAGCGCGAGAGGCTTTTTCTCCGCCCACAATCACCAATCTCACATCTGGGGACATGGGAACACGTAGCAATGAGAGTCCGCTGACTAGGCCATGCCAAAAAGCAGTTGGCAAGTTCAGAATAGTAATTCGTTCTTGCTCAATAAATTCGAGGAATTGGCGGGTAGAGCTAATACTGTCTTCAGTTCGCAGCACGATGGTTGCACCGCTTACCAAGGATGGAAACACTTCTTCAATGATGATGTCAAAGCTCATGCTAGAGAATTGCAGTACCCGATCGCCTAATCCAAGAGCAAATTCCTGTGCGATCGCCTTGCTATGGTGAATCATACCCCGGTGGGTAATCATCACACCCTTGGGATTCCCCGTCGAACCAGAGGTATAGATAACGTAAGCCAAATGCTCAGGCGTTGTCAGGAGAGGCAAATTTTCAGTGCTGTATTGCGCCATATCGTGCCAGTCGGTATCTGGACAAATCACGCGAGCATTGTGTTCGGGCAAAAATTCAACTAGATGCTTCTGAATCAAAATGAATCGCACAGCGGCGTCTCGTAACTTGTACGCTCGACGTTCGTGGGGATAGGCTGGGTCGATCGGCACATAGGCCGCCCCAGCCTTCATCACCCCCAAAAAGCAAATCACCATTTCCATGCAGCGATTCATAGAGATAGCAATCAGTTCATCCGGTTGCACTCCTAGTGTTTGAAGGTAATGGGCGAGCTGGTTTGCGCGTTGATTTAAGGCATCATAGGTTACTTCTTGCCCTTGAAATGACAAGGCGATCGCATCAGGAGTCTGCTTAACCTGCGCTTCAAACCATTGATGTATACTCACATAGTCAGATGGAGTTAGATCGCATTGAGACTCCTGGACACAGGAGACATCGTGACTGGATGCTGGAACATCAAGACATAAATCGTGAGGATTATCTACTGTATCAGCTTGTTTCTTGGGTGAGTACCCATCACTACTCGTCAAAAAATCTAGAGAGTTCATCATATTTGTGATTTAAGTAGGGTGAGCGAGGTTAATAGATGGCTCCCAGTGGGCAATTCCTTCTACCGCATTCATCCAGCTCACAGCTCCTTGTGGATTGCTTCTTGTGCAGTGTCGAAACTGTCGCAGTGCAGTAATACTGCGTTGAACCAATCTGTCACAGTTGCCTGGTTGCTCTGAATATGGCGGCGATCAATGCGCTTTTGGGGAACGAAAGTTGTTTCTGGATAATTACTTTTTCTCCTGCTTAAATTATACTACTTAATTAACAATAGTAGTGGTGGTGGTTTTTAGGTGGTAGTCTGAAACCCTTAATTTTGGCTTAGCAAGTCGATTGCCAAAGTACCTTATAATCATTGTATGTCGGCTACAAATCAAAAAATGTCCGAAGTATTGAATCAAGCTGTTGTGCGTCTTATACTTTGAATAGTTGTGGTGACTATCTCACTATTGTAAAAAGCATTTTTTTGTTATAGTGTGAGCAATAACGCGCACTGGATTGTATAACAAAAACTATCCTAACTATTGATTGAGACTCCAACTAGATGTTAAATCATGTTGACCTCCCGTGAGTCCTGCCGGGTGATACTCTCACGACTTAAAAAATGTCCAAACTCTTCAAATAAGCCGATCGCACGCCTCGCATTCCCGTATCACAATAGCAAAAAAGGAAGTACCAACGGAGCAACCACCGCAGAGCCGCCACTCCAGGCAAAACATCCTAAACTTGTGCCAAACTTACCTAAAAGTGCTATATTCAACTGCGTAAACCCTGAACAGCGCTTTCAGGTCTGCCAAAATTATCAACGAGTCAACTAAATGCCCTTTACTTTCAAGAAATTAGCTTCGATCGCAATCTTCTTCGTAGCCATAAAACTTTTAGTTGACTCTCCGCAGTTCCAACAAGCTGCCAATGACATCACACACAGAAACCCAGCCAGCGCCACATCAGACACCGAAACTTTGCGACACAAATCCAGCAGCCCCACCGCCGCTTCGCCTCAAACATCAGCAGATAGAAAGTTCGATGTAGTAGTGTATGGCGATGAAGTACCGGGAATATGTGCGGCAATATGGGCTAAGAAAACTTTAGGTGAAAAGGGCAAAGTTGCTGTTGTGCGATCGAACTACGGAAGTGCTCCTTTGGGCGGCTTACTTACTCGTGGCGGTTTAGCTTACATCGATGTAGATAAAATCCCCGGTTGGTATCGCCAACCCTACGCCCAATGTTTTAAGGAATTCTTAGATAAAGCGAATGCGCCCGAATCTTGCTTAGACCCAAAAAAGGCAGATCGAGCTCTCAAACAGATGCTTTCAGCAGCCGGAATTAAAGTTATTTCCAACTCAAGTCTTACTCCCCGCGTCGTAGATAAAAAAATCGAATATGCCGAAGTAAAAGGCAGCAATCTAAAAATTAAAGCCAACTCTTTTATTGACGTAACTCAAGACGCCGAATTGGCTAGAAAAGCAGGATTATCTTATTATACAGGATATGAATCTCAAAATATAAAATCAAAAAATGAAACTTTAGCTGTCTCTATAGTTCCGAGAATTACGGGTATAACGATGTCCGACTTCCGCAGAATAGAAGATGAAATTCTCTACAACAAGCCTTTAGTAAAAAAGATTAAAGAAAGCATTACAAAATCTAAAGATCCTGCCAGTACAAAATTCTGGATGAGGAATTTCTTGAGTACGATTTATCAGCCATATACAGACGGTTACGATATCAGAAGCGTAGCCATAGGCGCCGCGTATCACATAGACAGAAATCTGCCATTTAGTCAAAATAAAGGATTCTTTTTTGATAAAGGCAATGTCTGCGTTTATAACAAAAATGTGCTTTCCTGGAACGGGTTTCTGTTTAAATACCAAGTTGACCAAATCATGAAGATGGAAGCTAACGGCAGAAAACCGACTCCTGAGATGATTAAAGAAATGTCATATCTCCAACAGTGGCTACAAAAGAAGTCTGGTAAAGATGTGAGAGTATTTATTCCAGACGAGGTTTATATCAGGCAAACTTTGAACGTTCGCGATGTGGTAGATCCACTGACGGGGAAGGAGATTATCAAAGGGGGAACTGCACCTGCCAAGTCGATCGGCAGTTTTTCCTACGATTTCGATATGCGGGGCGGAGTCAAGAATTTATCTGCGAGAATTCCGCCGCTGCCAGTGTATAATTTCGGGATAGAGAGCGCTTTGGCTAGTAAAGTCAAGAATTTAGCCATTGTCGGGCGATCGTCCGGATATGTCGGTATGGCGGTATCAGTCGGGCGAATTGCGACAGTGAATATTTATCAAGGACAAGGTGTGGGCGTAGCGGCTGGCTTGGCTAGCAAGTTGGGCGTACCGCTGAATACCATTACTTCGGCTCAAACGAAAAAAACTCTGGAGACTTTAACGGGGAAAACGACGTATTTGTCGGGGAGAGATACGAGTTATGGGGTGGATTATAAGGAGGTGAAATAGAGATTAAGAGGATTTTAGCGCAGAGGGCGCAGAGAGCGCAGAGAGGGGAGGGATGAGAGGGTTTTTTATGACAGGATGAGGCGGCGGAATAAGTTAATTCATTCAGATTCTCTTCCAACACTCTTCCCTCTGCGCCCTCTGCGCCCTCTGCGGTTCAAAACTCTTCTCTTCCCTCACCTGTGGCACAATTTAATACACTTCGAGTAAAACGAGACAAACTCTGGAGACTTTGACGGGAAGAGATACGAGTTATGGGGTGGATTACAAGGAGGTGAAATAGAGATTAAGAGGATTTTACCGCAGAGAGCGCAGAGAGCGCAGAGAGGGGAGGGATGAGAGGGTTTTTTATGACAGGATGAGGCGGCGGATTCCTTCTTTTAAAAAGCGGACATTGAAGTTGATGAGAAGGGCTAAAGGATAACCAGTCATTTTGAGGTACGAAATAACTTGAGCTTCATGGATAGGAAGTATAGTTTGGACTGACTTTAATTCAACAACGAGAGTGTTGGCAACCAGCATATCGTATCTGCCTTCCCCAACCACAACACCCTTGTACAGGACATTCACCGTAGGTTGAGGGTCAAAAGGAATTCCCCGGCGCGAGAGTTCTTCACGCAACGAATTCTCATATACCACTTCCAAAAACCCCGGCCCCAACTCCTTATGAACCTCCATAGCCGCCCCAATCACAGCGTAACTCAATTCATTAAGATCCTCTGCCAACTCCCCTCTCCTCTTTTCAAACCAATATCAAAATAATAACCCAAAACCCTCGCAACACTCTTCCCTCTGCGCCCTCTGCGCCCTCTGCGGTTAAAAACTCTTCTCTTCCCCCCGCTGTGGCACAATCATAAATAAGATCAAACCCTCAAGCCACCATGACCGCAAACCTACCGCCCCAATACGACCCCAAAGCCACCGGAACCAAGTGGCAAAAATACTGGGAAGACAACCAAACCTTCAAAGCAGACCCAGAAACAGGCGGCGAACCCTACTGCGTCGTCATCCCGCCCCCCAACGTCACCGGCAGCCTCCACATGGGACACGCCTTTGAAGAAACCCTAATTGATGTCCTCGTCCGCTATCACCGCATGACTGGACGCAATACGCTGTGGTTGCCGGGAACGGATCATGCTAGCATCGCCGTTCAAACTATTCTCGAAAAGCAACTCAAAGCAGAAGGCAAAACTCGCCACGATTTAGGACGAGAAAAATTCTTAGAACGGGCTTGGGAATGGAAAGCTGAATCTGGCAATACTATTACTAATCAACTGCGTAGTCTGGGCGTGTCTGTCGATTGGTCGCGAGAACGCTTTACGATGGATGAAGGCTTATCCGCTGCGGTTTTAGAAGCCTTTGTCCGCCTCTACGATGAGGGGCTGATTTATCGTGGCAATTACTTGGTGAATTGGTGTCCGGCGAGTCAGTCGGCTGTGTCGGATTTGGAGGTTGACCAGCAGGAAGTTGAGGGGCATTTGTGGCATTTCCGCTATCCTTTGACGGACGGTTCTGGTTATTTGGAGGTGGCGACGACTCGGCCGGAGACGATGTTGGGCGATACTGGGGTGGCGGTGAATCCACAGGACGATCGCTACAAACATCTTATCGGTAAAACTGTGACTTTGCCCATTCTCAATCGCGAAATTCCCATCATTGCCGATGAGTTTGTCGATCCCACTTTCGGAACAGGTTGTGTCAAGGTGACTCCCGCCCACGATCCGAATGACTTCGAGATGGGTAAACGTCACAATTTGCCGTTTATTAACATCATGAACAAAGACGGCACTTTAAATGAAAATGCCGGAGAGTTCCAAGGACAAGACCGATTTATTGCCCGGAAAAATGTGGTAAAGCGGTTAGAAACTGACGGAGTGTTGGTTAAAATAGAAGATTATAAGCATACTGTTCCCTACAGCGAACGTGGCAAAGTCGCCGTGGAACCTTTGATATCTACACAATGGTTTGTGAAGATCGATCCTCTTTCTCAACGTGCTTTAAAAGAATTAGATCAAAATAACTCACCAGTCTTTGTTCCTGACAGATGGACAAAGGTTTATCGCGATTGGTTGGTGAAGCTAAAAGATTGGTGTATCTCCCGCCAATTGTGGTGGGGACACCAGATTCCGGCTTGGTATGCTGTTAGCGAAACCCAAGGAGAAATTACTGACACGACACCTTTTATAGTTGCGAAAACTGAAGCTGAAGCTAGGGAAAAAGCAACGGCTAAATTTGGTAAGGATGTGCAGCTAGCAAGAGATCCAGATGTATTGGATACTTGGTTTTCGGCTGGGTTGTGGCCTTTCTCAACTCTGGGATGGCCTGACGAAACTAAAGATTTGGAGTTTTACTATCCGACAACTACTTTGGTAACGGGTTTTGATATCATCTTTTTCTGGGTTGCTAGAATGACGATGATGGCAGGACATTTTACTGAAAAGATGCCTTTTGATACTGTTTACATTCACGGTTTGGTGTTAGATGAAAACGGTCAGAAAATGTCTAAGAGTAAAAACAACGGTATCGACCCGCTGCTGTTGATTGGCAAGTACGGTACTGATGCTTTGCGCTACACTTTGGTTAAGGAAGTGGTAGGGGCGGGTCAAAATATTCGCATGGAGTACGATCGCAAAACTGATGAATCGAAATCGGTGGAAGCTTCCCGGAACTTCACAAATAAGCTGTGGAATGCGGCCAGGTTTGTGATGATGAATTTGGAGGGACAGACGCCGCAACAGTTGGGAATTCCTCACCCCCCCCAGCCTCCCCTTGCTAAGGGGGGGAGAGAGGAAGATTCCCTTGCTAAGGGTGGGAGTGATGAAGTCTCGCTTTCTCAAGATGGGAGAGAAGGTGGTAGTTTGGAATTGTGCGATCGCTGGATTCTTTCTCGCTATCATCAAGTTGTGCAACAAAGCCGCAATTCTTTGGAAACTTACGGCTTGGGAGAAGCGGCGAAGAATCTTTACGAGTTTATTTGGGGCGATTTTTGCGACTGGTATATTGAGTTAGTCAAATCTCGCTTGCAGGAGGATGCTGAACCAAATTCTAAGAAAGTCGCGCAGCAAACTTTTGCTTTTGTGTTGGAAGGAATTCTGAAACTGCTGCATCCTTTTATGCCGCACATTACTGAGGAAATCTGGCACACTCTGACTCAAACAGGTGACGATCAATGTTTGGCTTTGCAAGCTTATCCTGAAGCGGATACATCGCTGATTAATCCTGAGTTAGAACAGCAGTTTGAGTTGCTGTTCGGGACAATTCGCACTATTCGCAATTTGCGGGCAGATTCTGATATCAAACCGAGTCTGAAGGTGACGGCGATTTTGCAAAGCGAAAGCGAGAAGGAACGCCAAATTCTCTCGGATGGAAGCGTTTACATCAAAGATTTGGCTAAGGTGGAAAATCTGACTGTTACTGCTAGTTTGGATGCAGATTTGGGACAGACAATTGCTGGGGTTGTCGGTACTGTACAAGTATTGATTCCTCTGGCTGGGGTGGTGGATTTGGTGGCTTTGCGCGGTAAATTAGAGAAGAAGTTGAGCAAGGTGGAAGCTGAAATTAAGCATACGGCGGCGCGTTTGACTAATCAGAAGTTTGTGGATAAGGCTACTCCTGATGTGGTTCAGGGCGCGAGGGATGCTTTGGCTGAATCGGAAAAACAAGCTGAGATTTTGCGCGATCGGCTAAAGTTGTTTTAATGAGTAATTAGTCAGTTGGCAGTTGGCAGTTGGCAGTTGGCAGTTGGCAGTAGTCGCGGGTGGGGTGAGAAACCGGGTTTCTATGAAATTTTGTGTTTAGTCACGATAAATCTCGAAAGAAACCTGGTTTCACCAGGTCAATGAAATAAGTTTTCGTCATGTATTTAAATTGCATTCCGGGCGGGCTAGAAGCCCACCCCACAAGAGTTTGAAGAAACAGGATTGTTAAAAATTAATGCACAGCAGCTTAATAAGTTGTTGTGGGGTGGGCTTCTAGCCCGCCCCAAAGGTACAAACTAAATGCTGCAACAGCTTATTACCAATTACCAATTACCAATTACCAATTACCCTGATGTTATATTTAGCCCAAGTACAAAAGAAGGATATTTTAGGTGAGATAAGTCTGCAATTGTTGGCTTGTCAAAATGCTGATGAGACTTGGGCTATTCTTCCCGAACAAACTGTCTTGATAGTGCCGCCCAATTGTGACCAAAATGTGTTAAATGAAGGAATGCTAGTATTAGCAGATATTGGCGAAAATCGCAATATTTTGCATATTCAAGCAGCTACCAACTGGGTACTACAATTAGTTGAAAAATATTTAACAACAGGCTTTACTCCCGATTTTTTGCAGCAAGAAGCCCAGAAAGCAGAAGATTGGAGGCAATCTCTCACTTTGCAGAGTCAAGAATTTTCTCGCCGCTTGATTGAAGTTGAAGCCCGCCGAGAACAAATTCAAAATTTAGAGGCAAAACTCCAGCAGGAAAAGCAATTGTTGGAAAGTTCGATCGACCAATTGAAAACAGATAATTGAAAACAGACAATTGAAAACAAAATTTGAATCCGCCGAATATAATTCGGGGCTATACAAACAAAGTCCGCCTACGCGGACTAAGATAAAAGCAAAATTGCCTGCGGCTAAAGCACTTTTGACTTCATCCAAGCGGCGGGGAGACACAGCAGTTTCTGAGAATTGCTAACATAAGCCCGCTTCTGGAAAACATCGTACTGATTGCGTTCGATCGCATTTAATATCTTACTGTACAGCATCGTCGCAGCCCAAACAGTCCAGCGGATATCGGGACTCAGCACTTTGATTCCCGGTTCGGCGCTAGCGTATAATTTGCGAGCTCGCTGAATTTGAAACTTCATCAATTCCCGCCAGCGGTTGTCAATTACACCGTTGAATAAATCTTCTTCGGTGTAGTTAAACAAAGCTAAGTCTTCTAAGGGAATGTAAATGCGGCCGCGGCGGGCGTCTTCTCCCACGTCGCGCAGAATGTTAGTCAACTGCTTGGCAATACCGAGGGATATGGCTTCTTCTTTGGGAATTTTGTTTCCCCAGTGCCAATTCCAGTTAGCAGCCTGGTTAGATTCGTCCACGCCCATCACAGACATCGACATCATCCCGACGGTGCCCGCTACTCGATAACAGTAAAGATTGAGCTCTTCAAAAGTTTCGTAGCGGCTGCGGTACAAGTCCATTTGCTGGCCCGCAATCATTTCTCGAAACGGCCCAATGTCGATCGGGAAACGAGACAAAGTATCCACCAAAGCCACGTCATAATCATCGTGGGGATGACCCGCAAACACAGATTCTAGGCGTTTTTCCCACAAATTTAGGGTTTCAGGGGTCGTTGCATCAGAACCCGGCCCGTCTACGAGTTCGTCGGTGCGGCGGCACCAGACGTAAATCGCCCAAATCGCCCGACGCTTAGCTTCGGGCATGAGTTGAGTGCCTAAATAAAAATTTTTGGCATAACTCGCTGTGACTTGGCGGCACAGTTCGTAGGATTCATCCAAAGAGGCCAGAGTTCTCATGCACTGGAGTTTTGACAGTTGCAGCATCCGAGAATAAGAAATTTAAAGATTAGAACTGACATTCCCCCGTTTAGACAACGGGAGATTTTTTACTGCTTTATGAAAAATTCTTAATTTTTCATTTGTTATTGGCTGTTGAAATAGCCTGCGCTGTCAGCTTACCAGAAAGCACGGCACCTTCCATACTCGCAAGATAACGCTGCATTGTATAATCCCCCGTTAGATAGAAATTGCTAATGGGAGTTGTTTGTGTGGGACGGCACTGCTGGCGTCCGGGAGTGGCTTTGTAGACGGAACGAGGGGTTTTGACTACGTGATATTTGAGCAGTTTGGCGGGTTCTGGGATTTGATCGGGAAAGAGTTTTTCTAACTCGACCATTGTGGCTGCGACGATATCTTCGTCTGATTTGCCTATCCAGTCTTTGGCCGGTGCTAAAACCAGTTCCAGCATGGATTTGTCTGGGTTGGCATATTCGCGGCAGGTGTTGCTCATGTCGGCGTAGACGCTCAGCAGGGGCGATCGCGAGAACAGCAAGTGGTCTATATCTGTTAACTTGCGATCGAACCACAAGTGTACATTAATCACCGGTACACCCTCCAAACCTTCGAGCTTTTTGAAATAATCCATTTCGGCCCAAGGTTTCGGCATCATCAACTTCAGCGGGTCAACCGGCATCGCCGAAACGTAAATATCAGCCGTCAGAACTTCTGACTCTGCCCCTTTGACACCCCGAATCTGGAAACCGCGCACCGTGTTGTCATCGTTGAGCAAAAACTCCCCGATGGGTGCATTCAGCCGTACTTCGCCACCGCGTTCAGTTATGTAGTCTACCATCGGCTGGCACAACCTCTCCGTAGGGGAACCGTCTAAAAAAGCCATTTTCGAGCCTTTTGTCTCTTGCAAGAAGCGGTTGAGGGCTGTCAGCAGAATGGTTGCAGATATTTCGTGGGGGTCGATAAAATTCAGCGCCTTGGACATGGCGATGAATACTTCTTTTTCGACTCTGGGGGGGACATTTTGCTTTTTCAGCCACTCTGAAAAGGAGTATTTGTCCATTTCTTCGACGTATTTCTGGCCCTGAAGTATCGCCGGAACCAAACCGATGCCGAAACTGATTTTTTCGGCCCAGGTGAGCATATCGTTGTTTCTGAGGATAGCCACAAGGCCGTTGAAGGGAGCCGGAATATTCGGAAAGTCAAAGCGGGAATAGGTTCCGGGGGCTTCTGGCTGATTGAAAATCATCGAGTGCTCTTTCCATTGCAGCCGGTCTTCAATGTCAAGTTCTTTGAATAGTTGGAGCATATTTGGGTATGCACCGAAAAATATGTGGAGGCCGGTTTCGTACCAGTCGCCATCTGCATCTTTCCAAGCGGCTACTTTGCCGCCGAGTACGTCCCGACTTTCTAGGAGGATGGGGGTGTGACCCGCATCGGTGAGATATTTTGCACAGGATAGCCCTGCTAGGCCGGCTCCGGCGATCGCAACTCGCATTTAATACTACTGCCCTCTGTTCGCTTCGCCTTAATTATACGTTACAAGTTGTTACATTTTCCAGGCCACGCAACGATGAATCAGAAACCGGGTTTTTCCGACAATCTTGCGGTTTCGCCCACGAGGCAAAAAACCCGGTTTCTAGACCGCGCAACGGCGAGTCAGAAACCGGGTTTTTTCCACAATCTTGCGCTTTCATCCAAAAACTTGGCAAAAAACCCGGTTTCTAGGCCACCAACGGCGAGCACTGCCGTCTCCTCTTCTCTTCTTATTAAGTTTTGCTATCATAAATTATCAAAACAATTGGTTAAAAAAGTTAAATTTATGGTACAAGCAATAAATGTCGCGCTGTACGATTTGGAAACCCACTTCAAAATTGAGTTAGTCGAGAATGACCAATTCTTTCGCGAGTGGCAAGACGATCTGCCAGAAATCAATGATGCTGAGAAACAGCGGCTAGACAGAGTTAAAGCAAGTTACAGGAATTTACTAGAATATCCCCCACTTCTAGAAAATACAGTCAAAATGGTTGTGCTGTCTCCGTTTTTGGACTTAGCTGATTTTTATCTTGCTCCTTTTCATGTTACTTCAGAAAAGTCTGTAGAAATTGTTGACGAAGACGAGGGAACTATAGTGAGGGGACAGTTGGATGTTTTGGCTTTGTTTCAGGAGTTTTGGGTAGTAGTTATCGAGTCCAAGCAAGCGGCGTTTTCTTTGGAAGTAGGGATTCCGCAGTTACTGGCTTATATGTTAGCTAATCTGAGTGCCGATCGACCTACTTACGGATTGTTAATGAATGGGGCAGATTTTCTATTTGTCAAATTAGTTAAGCGGGAAACAGCACAGTACGCTTTTTCTCGGAAGTTTTACCTTTTCAATCCGGGGAATGATTTGTACAGTGTACTGAGTATTTTGAAGCGTCTCGGTCAAGTCGATTTTAGATTTTAGATTTGAGATTTTAGAATTAGGACGGCGGATAAATCCGTTCGCTGGTTAGGGACGATTGTGGGAGATGTCTAATCAACTAATTAGAAGAGGGAACAGGTGCGGGCGGTAATTTTTTGTTCGGTACAGGTGCGGCAGAGGGAATAGGAGCTGGCGGTAATTTTTGGCTCGGTACAGGTAGGGAAGTTGGTTGGGGTTGGGGTTGAGGCAGACCGGGAATAGGGATATATCTCCAATTACCACTAAACAATAGGTACATCGCACCCGCAAACACGATACCGCTAACAACAGCAGCAGTAATTTTCCAAACACTGTAGGGACGATCGCCTTGAACTTCAGCGGTGCGAGCATTAACTATTACTTGATATCGCTTGTTTTGATAGCGATAGGCACACATCCACACAGGTAGCAAAATATGCTTAAAAGTGATAGCATTGTAATCTGTAGAAATGCTGTGAACCCGCTGCTCGTCACCGCCGATATGTCTACAAACATCCCAGTGAATAGTACCCGCCATGACATTTTTAGCAGATTCAAATCCTTGAGTGAGAGAAACTTGCGATCGCTGTGCTTCAAACCCAGCTAAATAAGATGAATTGTACGCGCGCAGCGACTCTTTGAGATGCCAAGGTTCTAACGCATCTAGGCGGGGGCGCTCGACTGAAGTTGTAGCGGGAATCAGAATATCATCAAAAGTGCGATCGACTCTGCCAGAAGCAGGCCACCATCTGGTATGCTGCACTTGGCGGGTTTTAGTTTCAGTTTCACCGTTAGCATTTGTTTCTGTATAACTCTCAGTCACGTAGTAGTGTTCTCCGCGAGAACCTTGATAGTAACTAACCGTATAAGTGTCGTAAGTCCAAAACGGCAAATAAACCCCTTGAATTTTCTCCTGTTGCGCTAGGGATTTCAAAGCAGAAGGAGCAAACCAGCGGTTGCTTAGCCACTTCTGAATGCTTTCTCTGGCCTGTTTATCAGTAACTTCAAAAGGAACAATTCCCTCTGGATGCACACTAGGGCTAGCTTTTTCAGGTTGCGTCACAATTGGCGAAGCACAAAATGGACATTTACCCGCTACTTTCGGCGGTTCAAAAGTAATACTTGCTCCGCAATCATTGCATTTTACTTCAAGGGCGGTTGTTGATAAAGTTGTCAGCGTCGTGCGATCGACTTGGAGATATTGTTCGTAGGAATTTTCCTTTACTTCTTCCGCAGTTTGGGGAATTGCATCTTCCCAGCCGCAGTAAGCACACTTGAGTTTTCCTGCTTGGGGGTTGAACTCTAAATAAGCCCCGCAGCTAGGACAGGGAAAACGTTTAACAGCAGGTTCAGAAGTATTCATAATAGTTGATTGGTGATGTAATTGGTAATTGGTAATCGGGAAAGCAGGTCAATTACCAATTACCAATTAACTAAATATGCAAACAAAAATTTAGGCTGCTGCTGGCGGGGGAGGCGGCGGTACTGTCGCCAACAAAGATGCTAATTCCGGCACTTGCGATGCTAACTTCCAGCCGTCAAAACCCGCACGCCAAACCATTACCTGATGTGTCAAACCATTTTGCAGAAGTTGATGCAATTCAAAAGGTCCTAATCGTTGACCGTTCTGGGCAATATACCACTGAGTTTGTGTTGCTGGGGGAGGTGGCGGCGGTGTTTGCGATGCTGGCGGCTGCATCATATTTGTCATTTGTTGGCCTACTGCCATGCCCATGCCCAATTCTAATCCTTGGTTGCCGCCGCTGGGGTTATTTGCTGATGCTTCTAGCGCGTTAGCAGCTTGATATTGGGTATATTGCTGCATATTTCCCAGAAGTCCGATCGAAGCTCGTTTGTCGAGTGCTTCTTCGACTTCAGGCGGCATTGAGATATTTTCAATTAATAGCTGAGTTAACTCTAACCCAAACTGCTGGATACTTGGCTCTATGGCAACTCGCACCTGTTCGCCCATTTGTGTGTAGTTGGCTGCAAAGTCTAGCAGGGGAACGCGGGAATTGCCAACCCAATTGGCAAAGGCACTGACTATTGTATTGCGGAGTTGTTCGCTAATTTCATCTACTTGAAATAGTCCGTCAGTGCTGATTAGTTGTTTTAAGAGTTGTTCGGGATGGGAAACTTTAATGTTATAGGTTCCAAAAGCCCGCATTCGCACTGGGCCTAGTTCTGGATCGCGGATAATTACAGGGTTAGCGGTTCCCCATCTCAGGTTGGTAAATATTTTGGTGTTAAAAAAGTAGACTTCTGCTTTAAAGGGAGAGTTGAAACCGTAGGGCCAACCTTTTAATGTGCTGAGAACGGGTAAGTTGCGGGTGTACAGTTCGTGCATTCCAGGAGCGAAGACATCGGCAACTTGGCCTTCGCTGACGAAGACTGCGATTTGTCCTGGTCGTACAGTTAGTTTAGCACCTTGTTTAATTTCGTTTTGGTGGCGCTCGAATCGATAGGCAATGGTATCGCTGGTATTGTCTAACCATTCGATGATATCGACAAATTCGCCGCGAATCTTGTCAAAGAGTCCCATAGATTTATTTTGAGTTGTTGTTTGATTTTAGCTTCAATAGGAGCGATCGATGTTCCCGATCGCCATTGTAAAGTTTTGAGGTGCGATCGCTGGGGATGGGCGCGATCGCCCTTGCAGGCAATTCACAATTCCGGTTCAATTCCAGCCGATCGCAATTGAGCGCGCAATTGGTCTAATTGGTGTTGGGTGCGATCGGCTCTTTGCCGCTCTTGTTCTGCTCTTTCAAAGCCCGTTAACAGCAGATTCCCTGCACTATCCCACCAGCGCAGCCAAGGTAATTCAGCATTTTGATACCTCCCCTGCCAGATGCCCAATTCCACTCTTAACGGTTGAATGGGATAATGATTGCGATCGTTTGCCTGGACTAAATGATAGCTATTATCTACTAAATGGTAAACTTCAACGCTGGCTCGATTCACTTCATAAATCCCGTAAAATGCCGGACGGATGACATTTTCATAAATCCAGAATTTACCGGGCTTAGTTTCCTGTTGACCCGATCGCAATAAAGGCGTTCTGTCCCGTTCTTCGGCACCATTACCCGATACAAACTCCAACAGAATTAACGGCGCCACAAATTCTTGCCACATCACATAAGAACGGCGCAATTGACCGTCAATAGTTGGCGGCACATTAGGCACATAAAACCAGTCGGGTGCTTCCGCACCCCGTTCTAGCGGCTCAGTTAATCGCCAATAAATGCCACTGTCTTGACCGATACAATAGTTACCATCTGGATGAATGCTTTGGAAGACGGGAGTAATTGAATCTGTCAAGAGAATGCTTTGGGGAAGTTCTTGAAAGTTTTTCACAAAAGTACCGTCGGATTCGGGTAGCTGAGTGTGATCCGGCCAGCCTGCGGGATTGTTTTCGACATCGAGGGAGAATTTCATAATTTTATTTCGATCGCGGGCATTGTTGCGATCGAGCTTTTAATTTTGATTGTAGGCTAACTCGATACATCTGAGTGGGTGGGGGCGGGTTTATTTAACCTGTTTGCACCCTTTAAGGCTATTGGTGAACCCGCCCCTTGTATCTTAAAAGAGTGAGTCAGTCGATTGCCACGTCATTGATTCAATCATACCGACAAGTGGGCGTTCGAGCCGACAAG